>CAYUGI010000034.1:0-5425 GCA_964444105.1 uncultured Pirellulaceae bacterium | reverse complement strand
GCCGTTAAGTGCTGGGCCGTTAAGTGCTGGGCCGTTAAGTACTGTGCCATTAAGCACTGGGCCGTCCGCAGCACACAGCTATCGATCTACGTCACCGCAGAAAGTGATTTGCCGTGCCTGAAAAACGTTGACTGTTCAGCGATGCCGCAAAAGCAGCTATAACTGTCTGGTAAGCTGGGAGTTTTGCGTGCGGAAATATTTGAAAATGCAGCCGGTCTTTCGGCTGGAATCGGAAAAAGCCCCTGATTGTTTGATCGCTCAAATGCGAGTGGCGATCGGTACGCCTCAGCTGAAGGGAAAGGTCGATGCTGCGGGTAACTGTTTCGAGTTTAAGGTCGATCAATTTCATCGTCGATTCTGGTCACCGCATCTGTCAGTTCAGGTGAGCGAGACTGCAAGCGGTTCGCTGATCTTGGGCCGTTTTTCCCCGCGCCCAGAAATCTGGACGTTCTTTATGGCGATCTACGCTATCGTCCTGATCGCGATCTTTGGCGGTTCAATACTCGCCTACGTCCAGTGGTCGATGGGAACAACAACCTGGGCAATGGCAATCGTGCCGCTAGGCTTTGGATTGCTGATGACTCTTCACGTGATAAGTCTGATTGGACAAAACTTAAGCCGCGACCAGATGCATGAACTCAAAGCTCGCCTTGAATTAGCCCTTTCGCTCAGCTGAAGGAACAAGAATTCAGGTTCAAGGGCTCCAGGCATTCACGTGCAGCACCCGCTACGGCTTTAATTTTAGAGTGGCGTTGCTGACTTCTCCGATCAACGCGAATGGCGGCTTGTAGTTACCAACGGGGCCACCCGTGTCGCGTCCCACCTGGAGACCATCTTGTGGCTGTGCTTTCAATGTGCCTGGAAAGTCGCTGCTCGCAATCTTTTCCCCGTCTAAGTTGATGGAAGCTCTCCCGTTGCGTTTCAACAAAACAGACACGCGATGCTTCCCGTTCAAGACTTTGTTTGTGTCGAGAACTTTTCGCTCACCTGCGAATGTGACGGCAAAACGCAATTTCTGATCCTGAAGATAGAGCGACCAGCCGTGATTGGTACCCCCCTGAGCCACAATCACACCGTCTCCATGGATATCGACGTCCGCACTGAATTCAATCCCGCGCCCTTTGACAAACGGGGCATTGGCATTGGTCAACGCTGACTCACTGCTTAAATCAAATCGCCCCCGCTTGCTGATTGCGTCATCGACCTTGTTCTGTTTTCGTGGATTCAGGGGCAAGACGTTTGCTCGCTCCGCGTACGCCTGCCACATGGCGGCCATCTTGCTGGCTCGATCTTTCTCTTTCTCGCTCAAGTCATTTTGTTCGCTGCGATCAACGGCGATGTTGTATAGCTCCCAGGTTCCATCGGCTCCTTTGGCGACCAGCTTGTAATCGCCCATCCGAACAGCGCGGTTTCCTTCGTGTTCCCAGTAGATCGCTTCACGCTGGATCCCCTTGCCGCTCATCAACGGCTGCAAACTAACACCCTCCATCGGCTTGATTGTCTCGCCATTGTGATAGTTCTTGGGATACTCTGCCCCGGACAGATCAACCGCTGTCGCCATCAAATCCACTAGGTGACTAGGCGTTGTTTCAAGCTCTCCTTTGCGATCGATCTGGTCGGGCCAGTGCATGATCAACGGAGTCGAAATGCCACCCTCGTGCGTCCAGTGCTTGTACTCGCGAAAAGGCGTGTTGCTGACCGTTGCCCACACTTTGCCGTAGCCAATCGCTGTGTCAGCTGGGCCTGCCATCGAACCGACTCCAGCACGCATCACATAGCCTTCGCGGGATTGCTTGGGTGTCATGGCTGGTTGCAAGTAATCATCCGGCAACTTTGGTAGCGATGGCTCGGCGGCTCGTGGGCCGCCTTTTCCGCCGCGTCCATAATTTTCTGCACAGCCACCGTTGTCTTGGAAAAAGCAAATCAGTGTATTTTCAAATTGGCCGGTGTCTTTCAGTGATTCGATGATTCGGCCGATCCCTTGGTCCATGCAATCGACCATCGCTGCATAGACTTCCATGTTCCGTTTGTCCCAGTCCCAATGTTCGTCGTTGATCCATTCCTGGGGGATCGGCCAGTTGGTTGTTGACTTCGAGTTGATCAAGCCCAGGTCGAGCATCTTTTGGTAGCGCGCGTCACGTATTGCTTGATAACCGGCGTCGTATTTGCCGGCGTATTTTTGAATGTCCTTCGGTAACGCATGCATTGGCCAGTGGGCAGCGGTGAAACTGACGTACATGAAGAACGGCTTGTCGCCGCTTTCGTTGTGGTGATCAAAGACATAACGCACCGCGTGATCAGCAATCGCGTCGGTGTAATAGAACTGTCCGTTGGCTTGATCTTTCGCCTGATACTGTGGGTCTGTGACCGGCGAGACGAAAGTGTTCTCGCGCGTCAGTGTATTGGGGTCGAAGAAACTTCCCGCGCCATGAATGGTTCCATAGAAACGGTCGAACCCACGCTGTCTTGGCCAGTTTTCCTTGTCGCTGTCAGTCTCGGGGTCAATTCGCTTGGTCACATGCCACTTGCCGGCCATGTAGTTTTTGTAGCCAGCGGATTTCAACGCCTCAGGGATCGTCACCGATTGACGATTGAGTTCACCGCGATAACCGTCGTGACCCAGGTCGTTCATCATGTGCCCGATGCCAGCTTGATGGGGATACAGCCCCGTCAGCAAACTTGCTCGCGTGGGACAACAACGGGCAGTGTTGTAAAACTGAGTAAAACGCAAACCATTTTCGGCAAGCGAATCTAAGTGGGGTGTCTCAATCTCGCTTCCATAACAACCAATGTCAGAAAAGCCCATGTCATCGGACATGATGTAAATGATGTTGGGCTTATCGGCCGTCGCAATGGAGGCGAGAACCAGCGCAGCTGCAAATCCAGACGCAAGACGTAGAAACATGTCGGATAGATGCTTGATCAAAAGGGGGAGTGATGAAAAGGTGAGAGCGAGAAATAAGCCGAGTGCAAAATGCGAGCGTCTAAATCCTCAATGCGTCATACGATCTACGAAGAACGGCTTGCCGTGATCAGTCGTGACTCAGTCTGCTTGCCGTCAGTGACGACCATCAGCACTTGGTCGCCTGGGTCGATATCGTCCAAGCCGACTTGGGGGATATTCCCTTCCGCGTCGGAACGTGTTGCACGAATCGGACGACCTCGGTCGGTCAGAAAACGAACATCAGCATTTTTCAGCGTCGGCTTCTCATCCGCGAACGCTGCGAATTCGCGGCCTGTCGTGCTGGCCGTAGTTTCCAGTGCACCGCCACCGCGAGGTTCGTCTTTGGGCGAATCGATCAAGTTTCTTACGCGGAGTCCAATTTTGGGGTCCACCTGGTTAGGATCGAATTCCATTTCCAGGAAATTCCAGTAGAACGGATCGCCCTTGCCGTGTTGGTTTAGATTCGCATCCGAAAATTCCTTGTGATACAGCGATGTGACTTCGACTTCGCGTCCATCCACGTCCTTCATCTGAGGTCCAAACCCAGGGATCACCCCGCGGCCTCCGCTGCGACCAATCGGGCCAAAACTGCATTCGATGACGCGATGCTGTTTGTTTTTCATAATGCAGCCGTTGTGAACGTCACCGTACACCGTCACGACGCCATCGCGCGAGCCGAGCAATTCGAGGACCCGATCCGATCCCGCTTTCACCCATCCGGCATAGTCCGCCGTGACACGATCGCGCTGGCTGAATTTCATCGGATGCGTGCTGCTTTCTGATTTGCCTTTTCCACCCGTCCATATTGTGTGCATTCCGTTGATCCCCGTCAGGCACATCAAGCGCGATGAATCGGTCGCGACCAACTCTTGCAGCCAGCCAAACTGTTCTTCGCCCAACAAGCTGCGTGTCGGGTCAGTCCGGTCATAAAGACTCTTGAACTTTTCCCAGCCCGAATCGTCCCACATGTCGGTATCTTGGCTGCTTCGCCAAAGACGTGAATCCAAAATCACGAGCGTGAAGTCGTTGCTTGGCATTTTCCATGCACGCCACTTTTTCGGATTCGCCAACGGATCCACCTCTTCGGCTCCGGTGGTCAGGTGGTGCACGATTTTGAAGTTCCGCTGCATGTACGTGATGTCTTGCCCCAGACCTGGAACGCTTCGAATGACGATTTGCTCGGGGCCTTTGACGTCGTCCATTCCATAGTCGTGATCGCCCGGATTGATGATGTTCCAGTGTCGCATCATTTGCCAACGGCTGGTGGGACCGCAAATCGACTGCGTGACCACTTTGTAAGCGTCGTCTGTGCTGGGAGGATACATGACCAGTTCCATGTACCAAACGTCGTCCTCCCAAACCATGACTTGGAACTTGTACTCGTCCAAATGTTGATAGGAACCGACTGACGGCTGGTCGCGAAACTGCCATTCACCTCCGCCACCAACGATCTTGTAGCCTGAGTCCGTTTTGGTTTGCAATCCGCTGGTGATCGCGTGACACGACAAACCACAAAGCTTGTACGGAGCTTGCAAACGTGGCAGCCGACCGACATAGCTGCCGCTGGCCGGCACATCTCCGACCAACCCGGTTCCCGGTCCAACCTCTGCCGATCCAACGCGCGTGTCGGCGGTAACATCTTTGCCGTCTTTCCAAACGGTGTAGTAGAGCGTTTTGTCCGCGGGGTTGGCGGGCAACGTTGTTTCGATCACAGCCGTATTGCGACGAAAGTCATTGCTGACGATTTTTGCCTTCCCTGCAACCGGGACCTTCTCCCAGCCGGCGTCAGGACGAGGGGAATCAGCAACTCGCAGTTCCGCCGTCTCGCCATCGCTGTGAAAGAGTCCCACAAACCGTACCGTCCAGCGGCCATCGTCACCCAACGCAAGTGTGTCACCCAGCGGATAGCACGCGTAGCAATCAAACTCCGTCGGCTTCGAGCGAATCACTTCGTTGCCGGCGACTTTAAACTCGCTGACACCAAAATCCATCAAGCCACGCCCGACGATACCAGCGAACCCTTCCGTCAAGCTGGCAGCCATCGAAGTCTCTAACTTCGACACGACGCTACCATCAACCGAAAGCTCGACGATGACTCTGGCTTGCTGGCCGTTTTGCGTCACGCGCAGCGACAGTTTCACTTCATCGCCGACAGAAACTTGCATCTTGTTGATCCCGGCAACCGGTTTCTGTTGCTTGCCAGCGTGGAAAAGCTGCAGGCTTCCCGAGTCATCCCACACGACTCGAGTCACATTGCGTGCCTTTAAGTAACTTTCCATTTGCGATTTCGCACCAAACGCGATTCCCATTTGGCCATATCCATCCTGGTACATCTTCCAATTTGGATCGTCGCCTTCGGCAGGTTCAGGACGCGTTGCTTGAAGTTTGAAAGTCGCTTCGATCGTGAAGTCGCCTTTCAAGTGTAAATCGCTTCGGTAGATGATCCCCGCAGGCAGCGACGGATCGTACTGCGTCTCCATC
>CAYUGI010000033.1:26610-39323 GCA_964444105.1 uncultured Pirellulaceae bacterium | reverse complement strand
TTTCATTTGCGTTGATCTCGAATTTGAAATTGCCCAGGTAGCTCATCCCCAGCAATGGTTCGGCTCCATCGGCGGAGGGGGCGAGCACGGCGGTGCGAACATTCTCCGCTTCAAATTCGCCCACTCGCATGCGCGCGATCACGATTGCTTTGGCCGGAATATCTCGCCCGTCAGCCATCACCAACTTAAGCTCGGGGGCGTCCTCCGGGATGGTGATTCCCAGCTGGGAAGCCGTTGCTGACGTCAGCGTGACCAACGTCGCCCCGCTGTCGACGACCATCTGCAACGACTTCTTGCCCACGACGACATCGACAAAAAGTGATCCGCCGCGACGCACGTCCAATGGGATGGTTTCGCTAAACACTTCCTGTTCAATCTTCTGCAGTCGTTTTTCGATAGATGCCGTGACGCTGGCAGGCGACACTTTGGCGGGCTCCGGGGTTTGAAAATTCCGATGCATGACCTGAAACGCGATCTTTGCCTTTTCACCGGTCATGCCGTTGGCTAGTTTCGCGACTAAGTCGTCAAAGTCCTTGCGGATTGCTAAGACCATTTCGGCATAGGACGCTTCGGCTTGCGTCAATACTTCGCGTTTTGATGCGACGGTGCCGCGCATCTTCGTGATTTGCTCGGCCAGCAGGGTCTTGGCGTTTCGCCCGGCATTGATCGTAGCCACGATCTTGTTGTCGGACCTTTGGTCAACACCGCCGACACGGGC
This sequence comes from uncultured Pirellulaceae bacterium, assembly GCA_964444105.1. Classification (GTDB taxonomy): domain Bacteria; phylum Planctomycetota; class Planctomycetia; order Pirellulales; family Pirellulaceae; genus K23-9. The sequence goes on along the minus strand of CAYUGI010000033.1, from coordinate 38,605 downwards.
CAACTGTAGGTTCAATTCTCCATCCCGGACGTGCAACTGTCTCATCTGCTGCTGCATGACAGCCTGCTGATCCTTGGCTGTTTGCCAATCCTTTTGAACCAGTTTCAGCTGACGCCGTTCGCGTGTCAGATTGCTGATGGCTCGCGAAAGATCCGCTGTGTTGATCGCTGCAATTGATTTGCCGCTGCGTTTGAGTCCGATTTCCTTTAAAATCGCGTCAGCTTTGGCGACCACGCTGGGGCTGTACTTTGTCGCCGTTTTTTCGGCGACTTGTGAAGCGACGCCCGACGCACCGTCTTTGGACTCGTTTATTGACGCGTCCTGTGCGGTGGCGGGCAAAGTTGGGGAAAGGCCGCTCAGAGATGCGGCCAAAGTCAAAGCAAGAAGATCTCTCCCGCCTCGAGATGTTTGTCGTCCCATAAATCTCATTCGAGGAGTAAACATGTTTGACCTGCTCAAAAACGTCGTTAGAAATCCATTTGGCGATTCTTACGGCCCCGACACGGATCGCATCGATCGGTTGATCTGGGAAGCATCGACCTGGGAAACGCTGTCTGAAAACGTTCGCGTTGGTACGCCGTGGTCTAGTCTAGCAGTGAAGCGGTGCGGGAGTAGCATTTCTGCTTTGTCGCGCTGCGCATCCCCGTTCTCATTCCCGTTCGTTCTGCTCTGCGGTGCGTTGATTCTCGCCAGCACACCGCCTGCTGCTTTTGCTGACGAAAAATCCTCCTTGGCTTCACTTACCGAGCTTCGCGGCCAAGTGAGCCAGCTGCTGCGAAGCGAGTCTGTGGCCAAAGATCAGCAAACGAAGCAACAAACATTGACTGCACTCTGTGATCTTTACGTCGTTTTGCGAAAGGACGCACGTTATGCCACGAGTGAAATGCTGCAGCAGGACGCTGGCAAGATCCGACGACGCCTTCTGACCGCAGCCGGGAGCATCACAGCACGGCAAAGACGCCTGAAGATCCCGCGTCCCGATAACCTACGACAAAGCGTGGATGATGCCATCGAAGCGGCTCACGATTCACTTCGAGATAGCGCGGCAAAGGGTGGCGGTCGAAGTGGCTCAAGCGGACTGGACCTCTATGCGCTATCACAACCCGAACGCGTGGTAGGGCCGGAACGGGGACGACAAGCTGCCGGAGCGTTTGACAACGGCTGGCAATTGGTGGAACTGATTCAACGGATCGTTGCACCGGACTTTTGGCAAGACAGCGGGGGACCTGGGACAGTTACCTATTTTGCCATGCGTCGTGTTCTAGTCGTTCGTGCCACTTCGGACGTTCACGAACAAATTCGCGACCTCCTGCTATCCTTGCCACGCTAGCGATCAACGCTATAAACAAAAGTTCGGTGAACGGACGTTTTGCAAATGCCTTTTCGCCAAAGACTCGCGGCGCCCTTTCCTACGACACACGCAACCACGTGAACCGCTCATCACACCCCCGAGACCCGTCCAAAGAATCGAACGTGACGCGCGAGCCGATGCCAATGGTATGTTCGACTTGCGGCAATGATTTCTTGTTGGACGAAACCGAAGCTCCACCGTTTTGTTCCCAACGATGCCGGATGATTGATCTGGGTCGGTGGTTGGACGAAGACATCGGCGTTCCGCACGAAGGTGGTCCCGAAGCGGAGCGAGTTGATTTTCGGCGTGGAGAGACAGAGGACGAAGAAACAGAGGACGAAGAAACAGAGAACAGCGACTCGCCATTTGAATCGCCATGATCGGGTGTTAACGAAGGCTTTTATATTGCCAGATCGAATTGTATTGATCTTTGCAATCACTTTTACGATAGGAACAAGGCAGTAACGATGGGAATGATCAAGGAATTCAAAGAGTTTGCCCTCAAGGGCAACATGGTCGACATGGCCATCGGCATCATGCTTGGTGGAGCTTTCGGCACCGCGATCAAATCGATGGTCGATAACATTCTGATGCCGCCGATCGGCTACATGATGGGCAAGGTTGATTTTTCCAAGATGGCTGCGGAGCTTCCCGTCGAAGGGGCCGACGCGGAACCAGTGCTCATCAAATATGGCGAATTCATCAATGCGATGATCGCGCTTTTCATTCTCGCATTCGTCTTGTTCTTGCTGATCAAGGTGATGAACAAGATGCGTGGTCCGGAAGAAGAAGCTGCAGCGACAACCAAAGCTTGCAACGAATGCAAGATGGACATTCCTGTCGAGGCAACGCGTTGCGGACACTGCACTTGCCAAGTAGCTGCCTAGGCGTCTTACGTGGCTGCCTGGCTCAAGTGCCCACCTGCGGCGAAAAAGACGGTGAATTAGCCGTTTTGCTTGCTTTTTGCCGGCTCGCAGGCGTCTGCCAGCGTGGTTGGGTCACTTTACATGGTCCGTGCCAACCGCGAAGATACTCCCTCGCAATTGTCGAAAGCCTTTCTCGCTAGTAACGGGAAAGGTTTTCTTTTTTTTAGTTGGACTCCGGCTGACGCACAGAAGGCCGAGGGCAAGTCGTTTTTAACGCGTTGAAAAACGTAGGGAGCAGGTGCCATGCATGATTCGGTACCCATGACACGAGAAGGCTACAACAAGATCAAAGCCGACATTGCGCGGATGGAAAACGAAGAGATGCCCGCGATCACCGAAAAGATTGCCGAGGCACGTGAAGAAGGCGATTTGAAAGAGAACGCCGAATACCACGCACAGCGCGAGAACCAAGGAAAGTTGGCAGCCAAGATCAGCCAATTGAAAGGCAAGATCGCTCGAGCCACCATCGTCGATCAAGCGTCCCTGCCAAAAGACGAAGTTGTCTTTGGGTGCACGGTGACGGTAGAAGACCTGGCGTATGGCGACGAGGAAGAGTTCACGTTGGTTGGCGCCGGAGAAGAAGACTACAACGCCGGCAAAATTCTCGTCACGAGCCCATTCGGCCAAGGCTTGGTTGGCAAGAAAGTAGGCGACGAAGCTGAGATCGAGGTGCCTGCTGGAACGAACAAGTTCAAAGTGCTGAAAATTGAATTTCGTGACGCGTAAGTTCGCAACCGTTGGCTGGAGCCGGACAAAGTGAGCGATACATCAAACGGGGCAACCGAATCGGCTGCGGATGAAGGTCCTGGTTGGATGCCAGCCATTATGGCGGGAACGTTGATCTTTGGAATGATATGTTTCATCGGTTGCAGCGTTTCGACCTGGTTGCTGTTTCAACAACGCAGCGAACTGGCCGTTAAGACAATGCGTGGCACTTACATGCCGAGTGTTGAACAAAGTTTGCTCAAGCCGGAAGAGAAGCAAGCCACTCTGAAATTGCTGGAAGAATTCACCAGCGACCTGGAGCGAGGCAAGTACGAAGACTGGCAGGCTGGTGGCGTGATGACTCGGATGATTCGGTTGCCGGTTTTACAGTGGGGCGACCTGGCTGCGATCGAGTCCTTCGTCGCCAAGAACGCGACTCAGTTTTCTGACGATGCCACCACCCAATTGTCACGCCTACGTTGGGCAGCGGAAATGGACAAAGCAACGGGTATCGATTTCGATCATGTGCTGGATTCGGTCGTCCAGTACGACGACAGCTTGATCGGTCGGCATTTGCGAGAGCCGCTTGATGTTGAATCGGTGAAACAAGTGGTCGCCCGTGCACGGGAAGTCGCCGACCGATTTCAAATCGAGTCCAAAAAATTTGATGATGTTTGGATCGACAAAATTGTCAGCCGACAAATCAAAGCTGGAATCCAAAGCGGTGCGTTGTAGTTGACCTAACGTGTCATAGGCGAGCGGTAAGTTTGGGAGGTAACAACCTTTCCATTTCAACACTTACCCCAGGGCACATGATGTGCGACGACAAACACGACGACCCGCATAAATCCCCGCCATCTGACAATCTCTCCAATCGGCTTCCAGGTCGACGTCCTGCTGAATCGCGTTTTCGCTTTCGCCAAGGGTGGATTATCGAAGGCCGCCGTACAACCGATGGCGCGACCACGGGACGGTACTTGCAAATCGGCACCGGTCAATGGTGCCCTCCGCAGTACGCGACCATCTTTCCGGTTCGTCAGACCGCAATGACTTACGCCCACGAATTCGGATACAGCGTTGGCCACGACGCTTGCATCGTTCGGTTTTGCGATCACGAATGAGGGGTCGTGACGATTGAGCGGCTTGCCCCAGTGCGATCCACGGAGGGTTCGACTGGTTGGATCGCGATGCCGTGACCCTACAGCTGTTGGCCGAAACTGCGATTACAATTTGTGTTTGGATATTCCGTGATTCCGCGAAACCAAACATTTGCCGAATGAAGAAATCAATCGCTTCCTGTGCCTCTCTTTTAAGCGTCCCGATTTGCGGCGCCACCAAATGCGGTGTTACCCAATACTGCGCCGCGATAGCGTTGGCCGCATGCTTGTTTGCGTTTCCAACACGATGCGTTGGTGACGAGAACACAGCTGCTTCCAAGCAGGAGGAGCAAGCAGAGCCGCTTGCGGGACACAGCTATCATGGAGAAGCCTTCAACGAAGGCCCGAGGCAAGGTGCTGTCTTGATTCCCGGCATGGCGAATATCGACTTTCCGACATCGACCAAGTCCGCACGCGCACAGCAGTTTATTGAGCAAGGCGTCTCACAGTTGCACGGCTTTTGGTATCTGGAGGCGGAGCGATCATTCCGGCAAGCGGCCAAAGAAGATCCCAAACTCGCGATTGCCTTCTGGGGCATGACAATGGCCAACCTGAACAATCCTGAGCGGGCGCGCGGATTGATCGATGAGGCCATGAAGCTTCGCGCAAAGAACACAAGCAAACGCGAGCGTCTTTACATTGAAGCTCTCAATCGTTTCACGCCTAAAAAAATTGATGAAGGCGAGAGCGAAGAAGACGACAAAGATGCGATACGTGAAGCAAAAAAGAAGCGTGGTGAACGCTACATCGCTGATCTGGAAAAGATCATCCACAACCACCCTGATGACGACGAAGCCAGAGCGTTCTTGGTCGTGCACCTGTGGCAGGCTGATCGCTACGGCGTGAAGCTGACCAGTCGCTATGCGGTCAACGCATTGATGGGGGAAATCCTGGCGAACAATCCTAGCCATCCCGTCCATCACTATCGCATTCACCTGTGGGATTCGCAGCGGCCCGAGAATGCCCTGGAGTCCGCCGCAATGTGCGGTCCATCGAGTCCCGGTATCGCCCACATGTGGCACATGCCTGGTCACATCTATTCCAAGCTAAAGCGTTACGCAGATGCGGCCTGGCAGCAGGAAGCGTCGGCGCGAGTGGATCATGCACACATGAATCGAGCACGATTGATGCCCGATCAAATTCACAATTTCGCACACAACAACGAATGGCTAACCCGCAACCTTCTCTACATCGGACGCGTCGATGACGCATTGGACCAAGCTCGTAATCTGGTTTCGCTTCCGCGACACCCTCAGTACAACACGTTGAAGAAGGGCGGCAGCTATAAGTACGGTCGGCAGCGTTTATTGCAGACGCTTTCGCAATACGGTCTCTGGGATGAATTGATCAGCGAATCCGGTGGTCACTACCTACCGCCTACCACTTCTCCGCAGCAGCAAGACGAGTGGTTGGGGTGGCTCTGCGTGGCACGATTCATGACAGGCGATAAGAAACAAGCCGCCAAGACGCTTCGCTCATTGCAGCGAAGACGGATTGCCCTACAGACGCAGTTACTGGACTTGGCTGATTTGGAATCGGACAAGCAAGGCAACAAAGAACCACAAAACCAAGACTCTGAATCGGAAGATACCGACGCGAAAAAGCCAGCTCCAACGCGGGCTGAAATCAAGAAACGCCTCGGCCAGCTTCGACAAGTCATTGCGCGCGGTGCTGCGGCAGGTGCAACCATTCGCAAAGACAGTGAGGCCCTACAGCGGCACCTGAAATTTGCCAAGCTTGACAATGTCATGCAGGCACAATGGTTGGCCGACGCGGGCGACGTTTCTGGTGCAATTAAAATTGCGCAGAAAGCGGTCAACGGTGGCGAAGGCCAAGTCAGACCCGTGGCAGTCATGGTTGACTTACTTTGGAGGAATGGTGACAAAAAGAAGTCGAAAGAAAAGTTCCAGCAATTGCGCAAACTTGCAGCCGATGCCAATATCGACACGCCAATGTTGGCCAAGTTGAAACCGATTGCCAAGGAACTGAAGCTAAAAGCAGACTGGCGACTAAGGCGTGTCCCGGCAAAGGACCTGGGCGAAAGGCCGCCTCTGGATGATCTCGGACCGTTTCGATGGCAGTCTTATGTTGCTCCCTCTTGGGAAGCACGCACCGCGAAAAACAAACTGGAAGCGAGTGGTAGCTTCAGCGGACGTCCCCGTATCGTCATTTTCTATCTTGGTTTTGGTTGCCTTCATTGCATCGAGCAATTGCACGCGTTTTCGCCGAAGATCGATTCATTCCGAGACTTGGGCATCGACGTCGTCGCCATCAGCACAGAGTCACCCAAGGTTCTGGCTACCGGATTGGCAGACTTTGACAAAAAGCTACCGATCCCGCTTTTGTCCGACGAAAAGCACCGCACGTTCAAAGCATTTGGTTGCTGGGATGATTTTGAAGATCAGCCACTTCACGGGACGTTTTTGATCGATGCACAAGATCGCGTTCGCTGGCAGGATATCAGCCACGAACCGTTTACGAATGTTGACTTCATGCTGGAGGAGTCGGAGCGATTGCTTTCGCTGCCATAAGCGAATCAGAATGCTGCCTGTATCGCGATTATTTGCCTGTAACGTTAGCTAGCAATGGCAAATGTCTGCGAAAGTTGACCTATCGCGTTGTCCCGTGGATTATCTAACATCCAAATTACAGCGTTTGCACATCTCAAGTCGTCGCGGCTTGAAATTCTTTTGATTCGAACACGGACACAATCGCGATGCGCACCCTATTTGTACTCGGCTTGGTTTTGACTTGCGCCTTCATGGCCGGTTGGTTCACGATCAACCGCGATGGCGGTGAAACCACGATCAAAATCAATCGTGATGAGATTCGCAACGATGCCAAGACGGCGATCAACAAAGGCCGGGACTATCTGGATCGAGACGGAAATCCAGTCAACCAAGCAGACGGGCAGCAAAACTACCAGCAGTATCCTCAAGCGGGCGATCAATTCGCAGGCCAGCAGCAGTACGGCAATCAGCCCGGCTACAACGCGTCGCAAGGACAGTACCAAGCTAATCAGTATCAGCAGGGGCAACCCGTTCCCGCTTCGTGGGCCAATCAGCCGCAGCAATCTTATCAGCAGGCTGGATATCCCAATCAGCGTCCAGCTAATCAGTCGGCGAATCAAAACGATGGATACTACTATCCGCAGTCCCAACAGGCACAGCGACCGCCAGCGCCGTGGGAAACGCAGCAACAACCTGCTCAACAGCGGCCCCAGTTTTAGCGCGATTCGGCAGTTGAAACACGCCGAAAACCGATCCAAACCGAATGAAACGCCAGCGAATCGCTTCGCTGGCGTTTTTTTGTTGCCAGTGACTTGGTTGACGACGCTTGGCGATTCATACTAACCGGCTCAACTGTGCTGAACTCTTCGAGGGAGTTTACGCAGCCCGTGTTTCCTTGCAAAGTTATCGACATGATCCGCGCGTCCTACGACCCAAAGTACTTCCGGCGATTTCTTTGGATCACGTTGGCCTGCGTGGGCTACACAGCGTGGTGCTGCTACGACGCCTGGGTCGCCTATCCTGCCAAGGGCAGGGTTGCTATCGCGTACGAATCGGCGAAAGCAGAATTTGACAAAGTCAATCCGCCTGAGCCGAAGCAGGACGAGTTCGCTTTGGGGCCAACACCGCGGGATGCGAAATGGGCGAACACTTGGCGACAACTGGCTGAGAAGAATGGCTTGCCTTTAAAGCCGCCAGAGAAAACGGCCAAAGAGATAGGCGAAGACATCGGCAAGCAGTATTTCATGATGGTGCTTTGCGGCCTGGTAGGCTTGCCTTGCTTGTTCAAGTGGTTCCGCGGACGCGGCACCTGGGTCGAAGGCAATGAAGAACTGATTCGGAACAGTCGCGGTCGAGAATTTCGGATTGCCGACATCACGAAGATTGACAAAACCAAATGGGAAGACAAAGGCATTGCCAAAATTCACTACCAAGGCGAGAACAAACGCAAAGGTAAGTTCGTCATGGACGACTTCAAGTACCAACGCGAGCCGATGTCTCAGATCATGGCCTATGCCGAAGCGAATCTGACCCCCGACCAAATCATCGGTGATGACCAAATCATCGGTGATGAGGATAAAGTGAAGACGAAACAAGCGGAAGCAACATCAGAAGCGGTAGAAGATTCCGACGCACTAGAAGATTCCGAAATGCAGTAGGCTCGTTCTCGTGGTCGCCAAGAAGCAGTAGCGACACCACTGAATCTGCGCCTTCGCCCCGCCCATACTGGATATTGAATGAGAATTCTTGTCTTCTTGGTCGCCATCGCGATCACGACGATGGTTTCGCCTTGCCTAGCTCTTGCGCAAGGCGTTTCCATTTCACGCGGCAAAGTGAAATTGATTGGGTTTGGCAAAATAGACATCGATAAAACGATCGACTACTGGGCAGACCAAGAGCGGGCTTCCGCCACCGCCGACTTGAACCTACAGGCAGAGTTGATCGCAGAAATATGCGATCTCAGTGAAGACGAAACGGCAAAGCTGCGTCATGCCGGTGCGGCAGTCGCCAGACGGCGATTGCTTGACGGCCGTAAGCAGATGCGCCAGTTCATTTTCAAAAGCAAGCTCGCGACTCCTGACGAAAACGAACCGGTTTCGGACGAAGTGTTCACGGATGTACTCACGCCGTTCAAGGCAGCTGAATTCGAAGTCGGCATTGTTGCACTTCAAGCCCGATTTGAAGAGCCGCTTCACGCCAGGCCTCTTTGGAAGAAGATGCTCCAATCGGTTCTCTCGCAGACGCAGTTTCAAACATACGCAAACCACTATCGCGACCGCAACCGAATGTTCGTAAACGCTTCCATTACTCAAGCGATCACGGATTTGGACGCACAGGTATACCTGACAGCTGAACAGCGCCATTCGATTCAAGAATCGGTCCAAACGGTTCTCGATCCGTTGATCAACATGGACTCACCCTCCAGCATCGAACAAGCCAATCAGCACGTGCTGCCTTGGTTCAAGGAGCGAGAAAACCTGGCTGCCTTTTTGAGAAAAACGCAACAATCAAGATTGGCCCAAATTGACGAAGCCAAAAACCAACGCGGCGTCAGTTGGACGAAGTAGTCCCGGCGAGATTATCTTTTCGCTGAAATAGTTCGCCAGGCATTCGCCTTCACCAGAATCGACATCTAGCGCCCCTCGCGCAACTTGTTGAAGTAATCCGTTGCGTGTTCTTGTTCTGTGCGTGGCAAGTTCTCGTTGTCGAGTGCTTTGGCGTCTTCGGCGATCGCTCCTTCGACCATCGCCTTTAATTCTTCACGCGTCACGCCTTTTTTGTTCGGCCCGTCGGCAAAGCCAGCGATGATCGCCTTGCCTTTCTTGACGTTGCCTCGCACCTGCGTCTCATAAGTGTTGGTGTCGCCTTCTTGCTCAGGTCGGTCGCCGGCACCATTGCCGCTTCCAAGGCCGTTTCCTTGACCTTCGCCAAATCCACCTCCGTCTCCGAACTGTCCATTGCCCTGGCATTGCTGGCAACCTCCTCCACCACAGTTCTTGCACCGCATCTGGTTTTTGGACTGCGAAAGTTCATCCAGTGTCGCCTGCAAGTCTTCCAGCTCTGACATCTCCTGCTGCATTTCGCCCAGTTGGTCAGCCATCTGTTGAAGAGCATCGGCGGCTTCGGCAGACTGACCTTTCTGCATCGCTTGCTGAGCTTGGTTCATTGCGTCGGCCATTTTCTGCATCTGCTGCATTTGACCGTCCTTTTGTTGCATCTGATTGAGCTGTTGCTGCATCTTCGCGGCATCGGCACCTCGACCTTCGTTGCGGGCCTGCTCGATCTTCTTTTTGAGCTCTTCCTTCTGCTGTTCGTGCTTTTTCACCGCAGCTTGCATTTGCTTTTTCATCTGATCGACCTGCTTTTTCAGCTGCTCTTTCTCCTTCTCAGAGAGCTTGCCGTCTCGCATCTTTTTTGCCAGGTCTTTGACGATGTCTTTGGCTTTTCCGAATTCACCTTTTTCCATCGCCTTAGCAACCTTGTCGCCGGGGCCTGATTCCAAACCTTTCATTTGTGACATGGCCTTCCGCATGGAATCGCTTGAGCCAAGCTGGTTGCGCCGTTCTTCCAGCTCTTTCTTCAGATCGTTCATCGCGATCATCGCTTCTTTGCGACTCATATTTTTCCTGGCGGCAATCTTATTCAAATCGCCTTCCATTTTCTCGAACAGTTCTTTGGCTTCCTTCAACCCTTTGGCGTCAGCGTTTCGCTTTTGCTGCTGAATCCGTTTCTTCAGCTGCGCGGCCGCCTTTTTCACTTGATCGACTTCCGTTTGATCTACTTTCGCTGTACTACCTGCAGTGGATTCGCTGACCGGATCGACCAAGAACAAGACGACCGCAAGAATGGGGATCAGGGACAGAGGCAGCCAGCCCAGTTTGGAAGGTTTTAAGGCGAATCGGTCGGCGACCTCTAAATGCTCGGCACGCTTTTCTGCGTCAGCCATCAGTGCGACACCGAAGTCGGATTCCCGTTCGTCGCTCCCCAGGCTCATCGAACTGCTCAATCGTTCACGCAACCCGAACCGCTGATCAACTTCGGCAGCGACTTCGCCTTGGCTAGGCGCCGTTATGAACGTGTAGATACCAGCGGCAAGAAGAGCCGCCGAGGCGCTGCCCAAGATCCAAGTCGTCACCCATTGGTTGAAGTCAATTTCCATGACCCAAATCGCTGGAGCCGCGATTGCGATCATCGCCAAGATGAGGGCCGCAAAAAGTGTGTAGCAAAGAGCTCGTCCGAACGTTCCGATCATCAAGCGACGGCGAGCCGATGCGATTCGGGATTCAATGCGATTCATGGCAATTGGCTCAGAGGGGTTGGATGATTCAATTCGACAGCTTCCATGTCCTGAAAGCACGCCAATTCGGTGGAAACACGTTTTTGACACGCATTCTTCGCGGTTACCACCGAGCAAAGCGGAGGTCGTTGCCCTGTCTCCTACTCACTGGCTCTAGTATAGAGGGTGGGGGCGGTTGGCATTAATGGCCGTTTTGGAATTTCCCGCCCGGTTTTCACGTACAAACTGCAAAAACACGATGTCAACCAGCTCCCCATCGCTACCTGACCCGGATCAATGGCCCGATCGCGATGTCGTTATTTTCGATGGGGATTGCCGATTCTGCACAGCTGGCGTGGTCCGATTGCACCAACTGGATCGATTTGGACGGCGACTGGCGTTCATCTCGCTGCACGACGAGCGAGTTGCTGAACGTTATCCGGATCTTGCTCACGACGATCTGATGAACGAAATGTTTGTGATCGATGGCCGTGGTCATGAAGTTGGCGGTGGCGTTCGCCATGGGGGAGCCGACGCCGTGCGATACCTCAGTCGACGCTTGCCACTGCTGTGGATTGTCGCACCCATTTTGCATCTGCCTTTCACTGCAGGCATCTGGCGGTGGATGTATCGGCAGGTCGCCAAACGACGCTACAAGATCGCGGGCAAGACTTGTGAAAACGACGCATGTACAATTCACTTCGACTGACGTCGTTACGGGCAACTCCGTAGCGGATTTCGTACCGGCGATTCCCGCATTTGTGAGCCGCTGGCAGTGAGGCCAAGGGCCTTGTTTGCAATAGCGATCGATGAAGTGCCCGGTCGCTCACGCGTCGCGGCTCACAAGAATCTGCTACGGCGTCGCGTTGTGGGGCACTTCGGCTGACGTCTTTCAGTGGCTGTCTGATTGTCGTCTTCTAGACGCAACGCTACACTTGGGTCGCAGGCGTTCCGGTGCAATTCGTTCGCTTAGCGGGGCGAACCCGTCACCTTTTTCGTCTGCATTTACCGAAAACCTCTTGATCTCGCCTTCCGGAACCGCAGATGACTTCGACAGCAAAATTGGACGT
>CAYUGI010000033.1:16517-26510 GCA_964444105.1 uncultured Pirellulaceae bacterium | reverse complement strand
CCTCTTGATCTCGCCTTCCGGAACCGCAGATGACTTCGACAGCAAAATTGGACGTACAGAAAGCCGGTAGCGTTAAATTCAAATACGGCGATCAGGAAATCGAACTTCCCGTCGTCGAGGGCAGTGAAGGCGAACGCGGAATCGACATCGCCGCCCTGCGAAAAGAAACCGGCTTGGTGACAATCGATGAAGGTTTCGTGAACACGGGCAGTACTCGCAGCGGAATCACGTTTCTCAATGGCGAGGAAGGCGTGCTGCGGTATCGCGGTTACGCGATTGAAGAACTGGCCGCGAACTGTGACTTTGTAGAAGTTGCCTACTTGCTGATCTACGGCGACTTGCCAACCGAAGAACAGATCCAGGAATTTCGCAACGGCATTCGCGACCACACCATGATCCACGAGGACATGCGGTCGTTTTACAACGGGTTCCCGCGTGATGCTCACCCAATGGCGATTCTCAGCAGCGTCGTCGGTGCGTTGTCGACGTTTTATCAAGACAGCATGGACCCGGCCGACCCAGAGCAAGTCGAGATTTCGATTTATCGACTACTGGCAAAACTGCCAACGATCGCAGCGTATAGCTATAAGAAATCTGTCGGCCAGCCGTTCATGTATCCAAACAATAGTTTGGATTACTGCGAGAACTTCTTGCACATGATGTTTGCGACTCCAGCAAACGAACACATGGTCGATCCCGATTTCGCGGAAGCGTTGAACCTGCTTTTGATCGTCCACGCAGATCACGAACAGAACTGCAGCACATCGACGGTGCGAATGGTTGGTAGTAGCAACGCGAACCTGTTTGCTTCGATCTCCGCCGGTATCGGTGCTCTTTGGGGGCCACTTCACGGCGGTGCAAACGAAGCCTGCGTCAACATGCTGGAACAGATTGCAGCGGATGGCGGCGATGTTGAAAAATACGTTCACATGGCCAAGGACAAGGCCAACGGATTCCGCTTGATGGGTTTCGGGCACCGTGTTTACAAGAACTTTGATCCTCGCGCTACGATCATTCGCAAGAGTTGCGACAAGCTATTGTCCAAACTGAATCTGGATGATCCGTTGTTCAAGATTGCCCAGCAATTGGAACAGGTCGCTTTGGAGGATGATTACTTTAAAGACCGCAACTTGTATCCCAATGTCGATTTCTATTCGGGTGTGATTTACCGAGCGTTGGGCATTCCCGTCCAGATGTTCACAGTCCTGTTCGCGATTGGTCGCTTGCCAGGCTGGATTGCTCATTGGAGCGAGATGCACGCCAACCCGAACAAGCGAATCAATCGCCCACGTCAAATCTACACGGGTGATACGGTGCGGGAATTCAAGTCACTCGCTGATCGGTAGTCATCACCGCAAATGATCGCCAATGTGACGCACCTCAACGCCATCAGCCTGCTTGGCATCTTTGCAATGATCGGCATTGCGGTGCTACTGAGCAGCGATCGCCGAAGCATTTCTTGGCGTTTAGTCATCATGGGGATCGGCCTGCAGATTCTGCTGGCCGCCGTTTTCTTTAATTCCCAGTCCTGGACGTTCTCGCGAGATTGCGTCACCTACTCGCAGCTAGATTCCGTCGATGCCAAGGCAAATTTGCCTGCTGAAATCATCGAAGAGAGTGGATGCCAGAATGCAGGCGATCTGATCGCAGCGGTCGATGACGAAGACCTCACTGTCAGCGAAGTGGACGCGATGTTGTCTGCAGGCGTCGAGCTTCCACGTTTCCGAAACGGGGCGGTTTTCTACATCGTCGAGTCGTTCTTTGACGTCATCAAACGCAGTGTCGAAGCTGGCACCGGATTCGTTTTCGGCGTCAACCCAGATGCGGATGCGGAAGATAACCAAACACACGCACGCGCGATTCTGACAACGTTTGCTTTCGGTGTTTTACCGACGGTGATCTTTTTCGCGTCTTTAATGAGCGTGTTGTATTACGTAGGCGTGATGCAAAAACTGATTCGGCTAATGGCTTGGGTGATGCAGAAAACCCTCGGCGTTAGCGGCGCGGAAAGCTTGGCCGCGGCCGCCAATGTGCTGGTCGGACACACGGAAGCTCCCCTTGTTGTGAAGCCCTATATCGCATCGATGACTCGTAGCGAATTGAATGCGTTAATGGTTGGCGGATTTGCCACGATCAGCGGGAGCTTGATGGCCATCTTTGCCAGCGTCGGTGTTAGCGCTGGTCACCTGTTAACCGCGTCGATCATTTCTGCACCAGCTGCTTTGGTGCTGGCCAAAATCTTGCAGCCGGAAACCGAAGAGCCAAAGTCCGTCGAAGCCGCAGAAGCAGAAATGGAGCAGAATGCGACCAATCTGCTGCAAGCGGCGGCCAATGGAGCAAGCGAAGGTTTGCAGCTGGCACTGAACATCGGGGCGATGCTGATCGCGTTTTTGGCGCTCATCATGTTCATCGACATTTTGTTGCAAGGCGCTGGTAGTCTCGTGGGCCTGGAGGTTTCGCTTGCCAAAATTTTCGGAGTGGTTTTCTTTCCGCTTGCCTGGATCATGGGAATCGAAACAGGTGACTGTGCGATCGCAGGTGACATGCTGGGCAAGAAGATGGTGCTGAACGAGTTCGTTGCTTACCTGCAACTCATCGGCCCCGATGGCCAAGCGATTAGCGAACGAAGCCGAGTGATTTTGACCTACGCACTGTGCGGGTTTTCCAACTTCGGTGCCATCGGGATCCAAATGGGCGGCATCGGCCCCTTAGCGCCCAACCGCAAAAATGACATCGCTCAATTGGGACTTCGTGCCATGATCGGCGGGATGTTGGCATGCTGCATCACCGCCTGTGTCGCTGGAATGCTTTACGGCATTTTGCGATAGTGGCAGGATTGGGCCAAAACTTGGGTGCGAACCCCAGGAAATGGAGGACGCTGGATTCCCTCGTTCTTTCGACTTCTCGGTGAACGACACCATGATTTCACTCTCCGCATGGGAGAGTCGAGCCTTAGTGAGGAGAGGGTGACGGATCCTCCCCTCGCTAAGGCTCGACCCTCCTTGAAAAGGAGGGTGAAGCACGTACCTTGGGCTCGAATCACCGCACACCGTCTTTTCAGTGAGTGCCGCTACTCTTGCTTATCGATTGCCGGCGTTTCTTTGTCGGCGGCTGCCGTCGAGACAGCATCGATTGTCATTCCTTGCTGATCGGCGATCCGCTGCGTCTTTAGCTTTTCGCGTTTGTGAACGTGCCAGAGTTTCAGGATAAGCCATAACGCGAAGAATGTTCCCAAGAACGCCATCAGCGTCAAATACAGCGGACGAATGTATCCGTCGCTGACGTGTTTGGCAGCTTGGCCAGTCGCTTCGATTGAACGACCTACGATGCCGCCCTTGCTGATTAGCACCGGGTTTCCCGCGGCATCAAATACGATTTCATCGCCACCGAGAATTCGTTCTGGCTCGGCAAGCACCATCGTTGTCGATGCAACTGTGAATAGCGTTTTGCCTGGGTTGGCTTTGACAAAGTCGCCGACAAAAGATGCCATGCGATCGGTGTTGTTACGAAACATCGCCATCACTCCCGTTCGTTGCGCCGCGGGAAGCTTTGCCAAATCATCGACGTGCTTCGCGATCGTGATGGCCTGTTGGCTGGTCATTTTCGCAGCAAGCTCGGCCCCGTCATCACCCAACGCTCGCACCAATACCATGCCGACGCCAGGGTGCTTCAATTCGCTGGTGAGTGCTTTTGCACCGTGCTTGCCTACGGTTTCGGCCAATTCGCGTCCGGTGGTACCAGCGGCGAGTTTCGTGATCGCAGATTTAACTTGCGATACAGGAATCTCGTCCAACGCAGAAAGAACGGGGCCAATCGATGGAGCGTTATCAAGGGCATTCAGCGCATCGGGACCATGTTTGCCGACGTACTTCGCCACTTGCTCAACCGCGTCGTCACCGCCTTGTTTGGCAGCCTTGGCGGTTACTTTTTGCGCAAGCTGTTTGCCGCCTTGTTTTGCCAGATACTCGACGCCTTCTTCTGCGCTTTCTTTGCCAAAGTACTTCAGGACAGCACGTCCAACAGACGAGGCGACTGCGAAAACGCCCGGAGTATATCGCACACTGGCGGCCGCAGCGTTGGGAGCCGTCGGAAGAGACAGTGATGCTGTGATCGCCAAGGCCAGGATCATTGGCGCGAATCGATTTCGTTCTCTCATGGCGTGTCTGCTCCTGTGACAATTTGTTCGTAAAAGCGTTCGCGATAAGCAATCAGCAATCGGTCGCAAATGACTGGCAATGCCCCGACCAATCCAGATGCATCATCGTTGGACTTTGCCTGTGTGGCATTCTTTGCGCTGGAGCTGGACTGGGTTGCACCGCCAAAGAGAATCGTGTGCTCCAACGTATCCAAATAGTTATACATCTGCTGGCGCATCTTTGCTTCAAACTTCTCTGTCATCCACCAATCGATGACCATCCCAACAGCTAGGCCAACACCGAAGCCAACAACCGCGCCAACTGGGCCGCCAAACGCTCCAGTGCCTGTTCCCGTCGCCGCGGTACCCGCCGTTGCTGTCGCGCCTGCTGCCGTACCAACGACGGCGGTTGATCCAAACCGAGCAAGAAGACCAACGACAATGCTTCGACCGGCGAACACTCCTGCTTCACTGACGATCAGAACACCGACTGCATTCTGCACACTGGCTGTTCCCTGCTTGGCAGAATAACGCTGAAGCTGTCGCGAAACCGATTCGAAAAACGGCTCGTATTCTTCTGCTTGGACTTCGGGTAGGTCGGCCGCGTCCAGGTCTGCTTTGACGCTGATCAGCATTCGTTTTTGATTCGAGTCAATCTCGTCTTTGAAATCCGCCAGGATGTTAGCAATGTCGTCCATCAGCTTCTGCTGCGAAAACAAGTGTTGCTGAAACTTGTCTTCCACAAATTTCTCAATCTTGTTCTCTTTCTTCCACCAATCCGTCGGCATTCGTTTAACGATGCCGAATCGCGTTGACAGGCTGGTCAGGTCGTGAACAAACGGCTCGACGCCGCCGCGATAGTGATCGACGCAGGACGAGATTTTGGAAATGCAACGCTCTGCTGCTTCGCGATTCAGAGCGTCCGCTTCGATGATTCGCGGCTCGACCTTTTCGTCAAAGAACACGGCGCGACGAATGATGTTTTTCGATTCCCGTGCTACGTGCGCCCGGTCGGCAGTGGTGCGTGTGGGATTCAGATTCGGCAATGGCTTCGGCTGATTGACCACGGCCACAAAGTACACCAGCAAAGCGGCAACACAGCCACCCACCGTTGCGATCGACGTGGGGCTCATCGCGGAAGTCGTTTTGTCTTCGGCCATGGGTAAACCTTAGTGCCACTTTAGGAGTGAGCTTCAGGAGCTAACCTATTACATCTACTTTACTCTCCCTTGGGAGAGTCGGACGCAGTAGCGGCCGGTGAGGGGAATTCGTTATCCGCTGCTTAGACTCTCCCCGGCCGCTATTGCGTCCGAACCTCCCGCCACGGGGAGGGTAAATTCAGAGTTCAAGTAAGTGCCATTGGGCGATAGCCTCATAAGCAAGTCTCGCAGTCTTATGGCAGCAAAACGACGCAAGCTGGGCGCACAAAATGCCTTTCTAACAATCGGCTCTTTCGCGAATCCTCAGCACGTTGTTTCACGCGGCGAGCGGTTTTTAGCCGTCTAGTCGCGTTTCCACTCTACCTTTTCTTCGATTGGCCCCCGCTGGCATGAAGGCCAATCGCCAGCGGGGTAACCCAGATAGAAAAGCCCCAGCGCACGGTCCTTTGGCTCCAGACCCACGAAGTCACGCATGGCGTCACTGATCGCTGCCACGTTCGTCGACCAAAAAGCGCCAAGCCCGTTAGCGGCTGCAGTCAGGTGCATATTTTGAACGGCGCAGGCGACGGCCATGATCTCATCCAATTCCGAGATCTTCTCGGACTTCTGTCGATGCATTCCGATCACGATGACGGCCTGCGCGAGCATGGCGTTTTTGCTCATGCCCTCGTACTTGTTAGGTTTGAATTGGTCTGGCGGAGTCAAATCCTTGTAGGTCTTCGCCAAGAAATCAGCCAAACGCTGACGCGCTGGCCCCACGAAAACACGAAATCGCCACGGCTCAGTCATACCGTGCGTGGGAGCCCAATTCGCGTTCTCCAGAATCGTGCCGATCAGCGATTCATCAACGCTCCGGTCCGAGAAAAATTTCGGTTTCACTGTGCGTCGATGGCGAATCGCTGCGGTAATCGTATCTGCATCCAAAGCAACAATCTCCTTCTGAGACTCAAAAGCCTCCGGTTCAAAGTGGGCGGTTGTGAAGCCAACATGCTAGATTGCTGACGTCCCACGGTCGATAGTCGGGACAAAGTGGAGCCAAAAGCGTTTCTCCCTCTTACACGTGAGTCCCAAAAATGTTTCGTTTGTGCATTGCGGTTGTTCTGTTTTCCCCAGCAGTAGCTTGGTCAGAATCGCGTGAAGAAAAAGTGCGTAGCGATCGCGAGAAAGTGACCTCGGACGGTTTTTGGATCTACAACGATTTGCCTTCCGCGTTTGTTCAAGCAAAAGCAGAATCAAAACCAATGATCGTCGTCCTTCGCTGCATTCCCTGCGAAGAGTGCGTCAAACTGGACGACGACTTGGTCGACAAAGACCCGGTGCTGCGGCCTCTGCTGGAGCAATTTGTCAGGGCCAGGCAAGTGTCAACCAACGGGCTGGACTTGGATCTCTTTCAGTACGACACCGATCAATCCTTCGCGGTTTTCTTGTTAAACGCAGATGGGACGATCTATTCTCGATTCGGAACGCGATCGCACCGTACCGAGTGGTACGGTGATGTTTCTATCGAAGGATTGGCGGCAGCGATGAAGGAAGTCTTAGACCTTCATCGAGCGTATCCAAGCAACAAGCAGCTGTTTGCCGGAAAGCGTGGCGAGCCACTTGAGTTCAAGTCACCCGAACTGTATCCCGATTTGAAAGACAAGTTTACGGACCGCCTGAACTACAAAGGCAACGTTGCCAAGAGCTGCATTCACTGCCATCAAATCGGTGATGCCCGCCGCGTCTATTATCGAAACCAGGGTTTGCCGATTCCCGAGAAGGTTCTGTTTCCCTATCCACACCCCAAGGTGGTTGGCTTGAAGTTAGACCCTGACCAAAACGGTGCAGTCGCGGATGTCGTGCCTGATTCCGCTGCCCAGAAAGCCGGACTGGCTGCTGGCGATCAGATCACTACGATGAACGGCCAGATCATTCTGTCGATTGCCGATGTTCAGTGGGTACTCGATCGCACCAAAGCAGAGGGCGGGGAAATCGCTGTCGTTTATCGGCGTAACGGAAAAAGCCAAAGCACACAGTTGAAACTGATGAAAGGCTGGCGGCGAGCAGACGATATTTCTTGGCGCGTTAGTTCGTGGCCCTACCGACGGATGGTCACGGGCGGAATGCAACTAGTGGAACTAGCGCAAGACAAACGTGCTGCGTTGAAGATTCCAACGAACAAAATGGCGCTCCGCGTCAAGCATGTTGGACGATACGGCCCACACGGTGCAGCGAAGAAAGCTGGCATCAAGCCAGAAGACATTTTGATTCGTTACGACGGCCGCGACGACTTGATGACGGATGGCCAATTGCTGGCGTACGGCGTCAACGCACACAAGACTGGCGAGAGAATCGAACTGACCATTCAACGCGGCAAGCAGCAGAAAACCGTATCGATTCCGATTCAAAAATAAGATGGCCAATCCCTACGCCTCGCCGTTGGATCTCGCTGCATCAATGCAGCCAATAAGATACGGGTTTGGGCAGACGTTGACATTGGATGACCACAAGGTCGCCTTGGATGACGTGGTTCCAGCAAAAGGGCTGAAGAGATTGAAGCAACCGCTCCGGGCGCTGCTTCTCAGTTTGTTCCTGGTGTACGTGGTCTGGAAAGCCGCGAGCCCCGGAGAACCACTTCGTGACTTCGTCGCTATCTTTATGGGTGCTGCTCTTTGCCCGTTCTGGATTTGGTTGCTCACACGGTTCAGTGGACAACGCCGTGAACGTATCGCGCGCGTCCACAAAATCGCAGAATCCGCGAAACCAACTTACGGGACGATCACTCAGGAGTATTTGTTCGACTTCGATCAAGATACGGCTATTCGGTGCAGTTGGGACTATTTTGGCCGCGCGTTTATCTTTCCAGAACATTTGGTGCTTTGCGTCGGATTTGATCCATACCGTCGGGTCGTTATTCCTTGGCGCAATTTTGGGTCGCCGGGCGAGGTGCATCAGGTCAGACAGTTCATTGAGCACCGACTAGGGGCTGTGGTAAACCGTCCACCTTCGGATCAGCAGCTGACAAAAATGTTCGCGCAACGCGAAATGGAAACACCGCCGCATCAACAACAATGGCCATACGAAGATCCGGAGCGATTTGACGAATCGCACTGGCCACATGCGTCGAAAGTTGATTCGGCAGAACTTCATTCTCCCATTGAATGCGAAGTTAACCTCAGCGCACACCTTTCAACGGGGCGATACATCGGAATCGCTTCGCTGAAGATCCTCAGACAGCTCACCGTGGCACTTCTTCCCGTGCTCGTCGCGCTAGGCTGTTGGCTGATCTGGAATTATTCGTCGATTGGTGGTTGGGGGTTCTTGGCAGAGTATCGCCTGCCAAACACCTTAAAGGTGCTGCCGTTCATTATTGTGGCCTACCTTTTCGCGCGCGGAGTCTTCCTCTCATTGTCGCGTCGTCGACGCCAACAGTCGGCCGGGCTATTCACCCGGCTTGATGACAACGGACTGTATCTCTCAGGATCGACATTTCAGGCGTGGTTCACGCACGACGCTGTAGACGCTTGGATTATTGAGGACGATTGGTTCGGCTGGACGTTGAAGGAATCGGGAGAGCAAGTGCGGATTCCCAAAAAATGCTATTCCAACCAAGACGTGCTGGATCGAATGATTCAGCTTGCTCGCCAGTTTTCAGAGGCCGGCGCTAGGCCAACCGACGGTTCGACGCCACAATACACCGCTGAATCCCAACTTCCCTAGGTGGAAGCCGACCACCCAAGCGATTAATCTATGCGGCCTGGGCAGCTTAGGTAAACAGGCGTTTCGTAGGGTGGGAGTTTTTATCGTGTTTGGCATCAAGAAGAACGAGTCGGGAAATTTGGTATCGAGCCGCTCTGGAAAGTGGCAATTAGCGGCCCTTGAGCAGCGAATATTGCTCGCTGGCGACGCCGGGGTTGCAGTGTCTGCCGAAGTCGCCCCGCCTTCCTCAAAGGTAGCCAGCCAAGTTGTGGTCGAAAGCGGCACCCATCAACAAAGCGGTGCTCAACTTGTGTTTGTGGATCCAACCGTACCGGATCTCGACACACTTGTAGCTGGCGTTGATTCGTCGGCCCAGATCGTGCTGTTAGATTCAAGCAAATCAGGATTGCGACAAATTTCAAACGTGCTGGGCAACCACCGCAACGTCAGCAGTATTCATATCATCGCCCACGGAAAGAGTGGCTCCATAGCGTTGGGAAATGAAATCGTCGATGAAGCCGCGGTGATTCAGCAACAAGGGCAATTGAAGTCTTGGGCGACGTCGCTTCATGCTGACGCCGACATTTTGCTTTACGGTTGTCACACGGGTGAAGGCAAGATCGGCGAGAGCTTCGTCCGGCGACTGGCATCGCTGACCGGCGCCGATGTGGCAGCCTCCACTGATGCGACAGGCAACGGGCGCGATGGCGGTGACTGGGAACTTGAGCGAGCCGTCGGCGTGATCGATTCGGCTCTCGCGCTAGATGTCCATGCCATGCGTGATTTCACCGGCACGCTGCCGATCTCCATACGTGCTGCGGGTGTCACCAACGAAGAGCAAATGCAATTGCAAATCGACGGAGTTACGGTTGCAACCTACGACAACGTCGGCGGTGATGCCTACGGTGGTCAGTTTCAAACCTATACCTATGATGCAGACGGCGTTAGCGCTGATGATGTGCGGATCGTCTTCACGAACGATCTATATGATGAAGCTGCCGGTATCGACCGAAACTTGCG
>CAYUGI010000033.1:14683-16417 GCA_964444105.1 uncultured Pirellulaceae bacterium | reverse complement strand
AACGATTTATACGATCCTGACAACGGCATCGACCGGAACTTGACCGTCGATCAAATCTCCATTGATGGGACGACCTATCAAACGGAGGCTCCCAGCGTCTATTCAACGGGAACTTGGTTGTCGGCCGACGGCATCACGCCAGGATTCCGACAAAGTGAGACGCTTCATACCAATGGGTATTTCCAATACGCTTCCGAAACGGTCAGTGACCCCGGCACAATCGGGCTGACACTGAGCGAACTGACGATCGATGAGAATCTTGGAACGCTGAACTTCATCGTCTTCCGCGAAGGTGGCACCGATGGCACCGTGACCGTTGATTACGCGACCAGCAACGGGACGGCCAACGAGAGTGATTTCGAGAGCATTTCGGGTACGCTGACGTTTGACGACGGAGTGACAGGACAGCAATTGTCGTTGCAGATCAACGATGACGTGGACGCTGAGAGTGACGAAACGTTCTCGCTGTCGATTAGCAATCCAACCGGCGGCGCATCGCTTGGCGCGACGACGACTCAGTTGGTTACGATCAACGACAATGACGATGTATTCACGGGAATCATCTTTGAAGACAGCTTTGAAGGTTCGACGAACTGGACAACCGACCCACTAGGTGCAGACACTGCGACGACTGGACAGTGGGCTGCCGGTTCTCCTGAATCGACTTCCAGCGGATCGACCACGCTTCAACTGGGGAGTGGCCGCACCGGATCGCGTGCTTTGGTGACCGGGTTGGCCGCAGGAGGGAGCGTGGGCTCCTACGATGTAGACTCCGGCGTCACTTCGGTCCGCTCACCCGAAATCGTCTTGCCAACCGGTGCGGAAATCGAACTATCCTTCAGCTACTACTTGGCCTACCTGGACAACGCCAGCAACGATGATTCCTTTCACACTGCGATCATTGTCAACGGAACGGATATCGAACTGTACGACGACCACGCGCACAGCGCCAACCAGACCGCTGAGTGGCAAGACGTGACTTTTGATCTGTCTGCCTACGCGGGACAAACCGTTCAAATTCAGTTTGAAGCGGCTGACCTGTTCGGTGCCAGCTTGATCGAAGCGGCCGTGGACGACGTCAAAATCGAAGCATTGCCGAACTTGCCAGGTACCATTGGCATTGCGACGACTGGCGTCAACATTGATGAATCGGCAGGCACCGCCACAGTGGTCATCGAGCGAACGAATGGCCGTTTGGGAGAAGTCAGTGTTGACTATGCAACGGTCGACGGTTCAGCCGACTCCAGCGACTACACACCGGAAAGTGGCACGGTCACGTTTGCGGATGGCGAGAGCGAAAAAACAGTCACCATCGCAATCAACGATGACACGACTGACGAAGATCTTGAGTCATTCACCGTGGTCATCTCAAACGCAACCGGCGGGGCGGAGTTGGGTAGCGAAACGACGGCCCTAGTGACCATTGCCGATAACGACAGCACCGTCGCAGACTATCTGCCAGATATGCTGCCAATCGCCAGCACGCTGCTAGAAAACCTAAGCATCGATACCAGCGAAATCCCTGGTCGTGAATTGCTACGCTTCTCGACCGAGGTGGCCAATGGCGGTGATGGACCACTAGAGATATGGGGCGGATCAGTATCGGGTAATTCCCAGCAGGTGTTTCAACGGATCTATCAAGCAGACGGTGGATCGCGTGACCAACTGGCAGGCGAGTTCGTCTATCACCCCGGTCATGGTCACATTCACTTTGAAGGCTTCGCGACCTACGAC
>CAYUGI010000033.1:10374-14583 GCA_964444105.1 uncultured Pirellulaceae bacterium | reverse complement strand
ACGGACCCGGAAAACAACATTCAGGAAACCGACGAGACCAATAACACTGCCCGTGTTCTGGTCACGATCAACAATGGCCAAGTCACAGGCGGGTAACACAACCCAGCCGATGATTTAGCCCCCCCAATACTGCCTCGCGGAATTCGCTCAGTTCAAATTCACCCTGCGTGAAGGAAAATCGAAGATGTTGACGAAAACAAAGCAACGACGAAGTCACGCGGCGAGCACTTGGTCGATCCGGCCTTTGGAGCAGCGTTTGATGCTTGCGGCGGATGCGGGTGCCGCGGTCGATTCCGGATCTGACGCGGGGGTAGCAGCACAAGAAACATCGTTAACGGCTCATGCTTCAGCAAAGCACTTGGTTTTCGTTGACTCGGACGTGCCAAATTTGAATCAACTCATGGATGGAGTCCGCGCCGACAGCGAAATGATTCTGTTGCAGAAAGACGGCGACGGCATCACGCAGATCACCCAAGTCTTGGCGAAACACCAAGACATCGCCAGTGTCCACATCATCGCCCATGGTGAATCTGGCAAGATTCAGCTGGGTGATCGCATTGTGTCCGAATCAGATCTGGTTCAGTCCCAGCAACAAATCCGGACATGGAACAGCGCCTTGACTCCCGGCGCGGACATTTTGTTGTACGGTTGCCACACGGGCAGTGGCGATGCAGGGCAACAGTTCATGCGCCGTCTTAGCTCTTTGACAGGCGCGGATGTGGCGGCATCGGACGATGCCACTGGCGCTTCCCAGAAAGGTGGCGACTGGGTGTTGGAGCAAAGTGTCGGCCAGATCGAAAGTGGGCTCGCTTTGACGGAAACGTCACGTGAACAATTCACTGGCGTGCTTCCGATTTCCATTCGTGCGGCTGGCGTCACCAACGACGAACAAATGCTTTTGCAGATTGATGGCTCGACTGTCGCGACCTACAACAATGTCGGCGGCAACGCGTACGGCGGGCAGTTTCAAACGTACACCTACAACGCAAACGGGATCAGCCCAGACCGAGTGCGAGTTGTCTTCACCAATGATCTGTTTGACGAAGCCAACGGGATCGACCGCAATTTGCGTATCGACAACATCACGATTGACGGCACAACCTACGAGACCGAAGACTCGAGTGTGTTCTCGACCGGCACTTGGCTACCTGGCGACGGAGTTGTCGATGGATTCGGTCGCGGTGAGTTTCTCCATACAGACGGGTATTTTCAGTATGGCGGTGCTGGGGGAGGCACGCCGATTTCGATCCAGGCTCGCGGTGCAACCGGGCAAGAGTCAATGTCACTGCAGATCGACGGAGTCACCGTGCAGTCTTGGGACAACGTCAGCACGAGCAATAACACTTACAGTTTCGTCGCCAGCGAAGGTGTTTCACCAGACCGCATTCGTGTCGCGTTTACCAATGATTTGTTTGACGACGCCAATGGGATCGACCGTAACCTGATTGTGGATTCAGTTGATGTCGATGGTCAGGTCATCCAAACCGAATCGAACCAAGTGTTCTCAACCGGCACTTGGCTTCCAGGTGATGGTGTCACGCCTGGCTTGGGACGCGGTGAGACACTCCATACCGACGGCTACTTCCAACTCGCCGGCGGTGGAACTGGCGGATCCGAGATCTTCATCATCGCACAAGGTTCCGAAGGAGACGAAACCTTTGAGCTATTGATTGATGGTCAAAGCGTACAGCAGTTTCAAACGATCGGTACTGGATTGCAGCAGTTCTCTTTCACCGCGTCAGATCAAGTCAGCGCGGACCAAGTCCGCATCGCGTTTACAAACGACTCATACGATCCTGCAAACGACTTCGATCGCAACCTGCTTGTACAGCGCATTAGCATCGACGGCACGCCTTACTTTACAGACAGTCCTTCGGTGTTTTCGACCGGAACATGGACCAGTGCCGACGGGATCACGCCCGGATTTGGACGCGGTGATGTGCTGAACGGAAACGGCTACTTCCAATACGCCTCCAGCCCTGCCGGGGACGACGGCGATTTCTTGCTGGCTAACAGTGTGATCAACGTGAATGAATCCGATGGCGTCGCCACGTTGACGATTCTCCGATCAGGCGGAAGTTCCACGCCAGCAACCATTGAATACCGCACCGTCAGCGGTAGCGCGCAAGACGGTCAAGACTACACGGGCGTCGATAGCACGATTGTATTCCAACCCGGCGAAACGTCACGCGATATCAACATTCCGATTGTCGTTGACAATAACAGCGAAGGCAGCGAGTCGTTCTCCTTTACAATCGACAACCCATCCGGTGCCGGACTCCTCGTTCCACGAACCGCCACGATCACGATCAATGACATCGCGCTGCCAGACTACAACGATTTCAACAGCACTGCTGGGTTGGATCTGAACGGCACCGCACAACGCAGTGGCTCGCGTCTGCGTCTAACGTCTCCTGTTCAGGACACTGCCGGCAGCGCGTTCTTTGATTCAGCGTTGCCAATCGACGCTGATACTTCGATTCAATCACAATTCGCATTCAACTTGAATGGTGGTAACGGTGGCGGAGGCGCGGACGGATTGGCGTTCGTCATCCAGGGCAGCAATGCAGGATCCGCTGCCTTGGGCCCAAGCGGTGGGCAACTAGGCTACGAAGGCATCACCAACAGCCTGGCCATCGAATTTGACACTTATCAAAATGCGGGTGACGTTAACGCGAACCATGTCTCCGTCTTGGTGAACGGCAGCACGACGACGCCAATCGCTACGAAGACATACAACGTGGATCTGAACAATGGTTCGACCAAGTATGCGTGGGTCGAATACAACGGAACCAACAACCTGCTGGCGGTTTACTTGTCCGAGACCAGCACTAAGCCCAACAGCCCGTTGATCACCACGACGGTCGATTTGCAAACGCTGGCTGGCAACAACGCGTATGTAGGGTTCACATCGGGGGTTGGCGGACTGCAAAACAATCACGATGTCCTCAGCTGGTCGGTCAACACGGAAGTTCCGCCGATACCGAATGACCCCAACCCGGGCGGGACACTGATTTCGCAGTCGGTTGCGACGGGCTTGAATAAGCCAACTTCGATCGATTTCACCGCTGACGGCACGAACATGTACATCGCCGAACAGCGCGGGATTGTTCACGTCTATCAAAACGGTGTCGATCAAGGCACGCTGCTGGATTTCACGGACCGAGTCAATGGCACGCGAGATCGCGGACTACTTGATATCGCCGTCCACCCTGACCTCGCCAACAATCCATACCTTTACTTGCTGTACACGTACGATCCGCCGCAAGTGAACGGTCAATCGGCAGGTTCGTTGGCCGGGCCAGACGGAAACGGAAATCGTGCAGGACGACTGACGCGGGTAACGCTGGACGCATCGACGGGCTACACATCGATTGTCGGTGGCAGTGAAGTCGTCTTGGTAGGCGGGAACAGTACCTGGGGCAACTTCAACGCGTTTGCAAACAGTACATCAAATTTCAACGAACCTCCCGCTGGCATTCTAGCTGACGGAAGTAACTTGCAAGATTTCATTGCGACCGATAGTGAATCACATACGGTCGGGTCCGTCGAATTTGGTCCCGACGGAGCGTTGTACGTCTCAATTGGTGACGGAACCTCGTACAACCAAGTCGATGTGCGAACGTTGCGTGTTCAGGACATTGATAATTTGTCGGGAAAGATCCTTCGCATCGATCCGATTACTGGCGACGGTTTGTCGGACAATCCGTTCTTCAATGGCAACGCTGATGCGAATCGGTCAAAGGTCTATCAATACGGCGTCCGTAACCCATTCCGCATCACGGTGGATGACGCGACCGGACAAGTTTACGTTGGCGATGTAGGTTGGACGCGTTGGGAGGAAATCAATGCCGCAGGACCTGGCGCGAACTTCGGCTGGCCATTCTACGAAGGGGCCAGTGGATCCAATGCACAAACAAACCAGTACCAGAATCTTCCCGAGGCAGCAGGATTTTACGCGAACAACAACGCGACGCCTTCGATTTTGGCACTCAACCACGCAGCGGACGGCATCAACGCGATTGTGCTGGGAGACATTTACAGCGGGAATCAATACCCGGCGGAATACCAGGGCGACCTGTTCTTCAATGACCTTGGCCAAGGAATCGTTCGCAACATCAGCTTTGATTCCAATGGCGATATCTCAGGCGTGCAAACATTCACGACAGGCGCGCAGGTCGTGGTGCAAATGGTTCAAAGTCCCGATGG
>CAYUGI010000033.1:0-10274 GCA_964444105.1 uncultured Pirellulaceae bacterium | reverse complement strand
GGGAAGTGGACGTTCGAAATCGTCACTCCCGACGATCGGACTCTGGTCCCAACGCTCGACTTGTTCGTCAAAGACGGCGAACTGAGCGGCAGCTATCAGAACGAAGGTAAGGAAATCACGGCGGACAACGTCGAAATTGTTCGCGATGAATTGCGTTTCGACATCGTCACTGAATTGGGTGGCAAACGTCTGGACGTTTCCTTTACGGGAATGCCTCAAGGCGATTCGATGGAGGGTGAACTGAACTTCGCCATTGATGGTAACGTCGGCGACTTAGCCTTCACCGCGAAACGAGAAACCAGTCGGGACTCGCCATCGAAGCCCAATGTCTTGTTCATTTCGATCGACGATTTGAATGACTGGGTCGGATGCTACGGTGGCCACCCCCAAGTGAAAACGCCTCACATCGACGCGTTGGCTAGTCGTGGCACGCTATTCAGCAACGCGCACTGCCAAGCACCCATTTGCAACCCTTCTCGCGTCAGCATGTTGCTTGGCCAGCTTCCATCGACAACCGGGATGTACTTTCTGGGGCCGCGATTCCGCACGGTCGAACCCACCAAGAACGCGAAAACGATCTTTCAGACGTTTCGCAAGAACGGCTATTTCGCGACAACGAAAGGGAAGATCTTTCACGGCAGCGCGGACCCTGATTCATTTGATCACATTGAACGCAGCACAGGCTGGCGACGCGGCACGAAGAAGCTTCGCTACACACTTCCCGGATCACACCCGCTTTGGGATTGGGGGCAAGTCGATGTCGCCGACGAAGAACAACGCGACTACCACACCGCAAAATGGGCTGCGGATCAGTTCTCCGTGTTAGCAAAACAAGAACAGCCATTTTTCATGGCAATCGGTTTTCACCTGCCTCACGTCCCGGTCTATGCGTCTAAGAAGTGGTTTGACCTTTATCCACTTGATGAGGTTCAGCTTCCCGAAACCACGTCGGGCGATCGTGATGACCTGCCAGAGATCGCCAAACAGTTGACCGATAATCCGACAGCACCACGTCATGAGTGGATGGTTGAAAATGACGAATCGAAGCACGCTGTCCGGGCCTATCTTGCTGCCAACAGCTTTGTTGACTCCTTGGTGGGGCAAGTGATGGAAGCACTAAACCAGAGCGATGCCGCCGAAAACACAATTGTGGTGCTTTGGAGCGACCATGGCTTCCACCTTGGCGAAAAACAACGGTGGGCGAAAAGAACACTCTGGGAGGAAACGACTCGAGTGCCGCTTATTGTCTCTGGCCCCGGCGTAGCGGCAGATGCACGTTGCAATCGCCCGGTGGGGCTGATTGATGTTTACCCGACCATGCTTGAATTGTGCGGGCTGCCTGCTCGAGAGGAACTGGAGGGCAAAAGCTTGCATCCGCTTCTTGAAGATGCATCCGCTTCCTGGGATCGACCAGCGTTGTGTACGTTCGGTCCGAACAACCACAGCTTGCGAAGCGAGCGGTACCGATACACGGTCTACGCCGACGGGAGCCAAGAGCTTTACGATCACGAAAACGACCCAAACGAATGGGCGAACTTAGTTGACGCAGATGGTGGATGTTCACCAGAACACAAAGCGGTTATCGATAAAATGAAGCAATCGCTTCCACTGAAGAATGTTGATCCCGTACCAGGAAGTGCGGGATCCGACTCTCCGTTGTACGGCGAAGGCGGTGACGTTTCCTTGAGCGAGGCGATGCAGAAATCCCGCTAGTGCATTCACTCATGCGGGCGTTGAGCTAGTGATCGAAAGATGGGGCAAAAAAATTCATGGGCAAAAAATGAGAAGCCTCAATGCCCTTCCTAGACTCTTTTTTTGCCCCCAAATGTTTTTGCCCATAGTCCAGGCTGTATTGCGCCAATCCAACGGACGCGAATGCCAAGTCTTGTTCTCATTACAGCGGAGAAACTTGAATGAACTCCACGATTTACAAACTAGTCACACAGTCTGAATGGAACGAAGCTGAAAAAGCCGGGGTATTCCGCGGGTCAACGCTGGACAAGGCCGACGGGTTCATTCACCTTTCGGCGAAAGATCAGACCAGGCAAACAGCTGCACTGTACTTTGCAGACCAAAGCGATCTGTTGCTGGTAAGCGTTGATCCTGCATCGCTTGGCGACACGCTTCGCTGGGAAGAGTCCCGTGATGGACGGCTGTTCCCACACGTTTATGGTTTCATCGAAATGACATCCGTGTTAGACGCACAGCCTCTTCCGTTGGACGCAGATGGCAAGCATCAGTTTCCCAGCGACTTTTAGTCGGTTCGGGGAGCGGAGGCCGCCGATTACTTGCTCAAGTTGCTATCGAATACTTGCACCGACGCCCAATTGTCTTTCTGAAGTTCGATGAACTTCAGGTGGCGAGGTGCGGTCTGATAAACATCGTGCGTCGCACGGTCCTTGAAGATCACATGCAACGAAACGTCGAAGTCACCGTTGACTTCACGATCGAGGTCTTTCTCACGCGAACCGGCCGAAAAATCGACGACGCCATCGTGCCCATCCAAGTACTCGTGGCAAGCTGCAATCAGCTCGTCGATCTTTTCTTGGCTGCGGTCTTTGAGAATGAAAAAAACGTGGTGAGCAAGTCGTGACATGTGTGGCTGAATTTCGCGTGAAAAACTAGAGAACAACTGTAACCTGACGCGATTTTTAACACAGCTGGATGTTCATGCAACACCCAGCGTTCCTCGATGTATTCTCTAGAGTTCTTCCCGTTTGCGATTCTTGAACTTCTTTTTGTCGTCGCGGCGACTGAGTCCGGCCCGGTCCATCAGCGAAGACTTCATCAATTCGTCCATGTAGTCGTCGTCGGCTGGTGGAGGCCCGTAGGCACCCAACGCTTGCGGGTTGTACTCAACGATGTATTCATGCCTTGCGATCGAGATCTTGCAGTCTGGATCCAAGCGTTTGCGAATCACCGTGCGTTTGTCTACCTTGATCCCGTTACGACTATTGAGGTCACGGACAAACCAATACCCATGCTCCAGCGTCATTCGGCAGTGCTGGCTGGACACGTTGTTAAATTTCAGCTGGACATCGCATTCGGCACGGCGACCGATGGTCAGGCGATCCTTCATCAGAGGAATCGCATCTCCACCTCCCACGGGTGTTAGCTGCCCAAATTTGCCTGCATACTCTATCTGATCTTCGGCACTCACAAGAAGTCCCTCGTCGTTGGGGTCTAGTGCTTGAAACGGCAACAGAATGCGTTCACCGATGTTTAGTCCTATTTTGACCGACGTTTATCGTTTGACAACCTGATCTTTTGACCAAAACCACATTGTCTACCGCAAAATCTAACGATCGTCTGGCCTGGCAGGCTGAAGGTCTGCCCTTCAACGCCTTCGGTGCGTCACTGCGACGTCGATTTGGTGGACGCGTGCAACGGGTCAGCATCGACGCTGGGTTCACATGTCCTAACGTCGATGGTGCTGTTGCCAAGGGCGGATGCAACTTCTGTGACAATCGTTCTTTCAGCCCATCACGGCGGGTCAGACTGAAACAGGTCCGTGAGCAACTGGCGTCAGGCATCAAAACGGTGCGTCACCGATATTCAAAAGTCAGCCACTTTATCGCCTACTTTCAGCCAGCGACGAACACGTACGCACCCGTCGATCAGCTGAAAGAGCTTTTCCAATTGGCTCTATCCTGCGACCAAGACATCGTCGGCTTAGCAATCGGCACGCGCCCGGACTGTCTTCCCGATAGCGTCTTGGACATGATCGAGTCATTGGCTCAGGACGCGCATGTGTCGGTAGAGTTCGGCATGCAAACGATTCACGACGAAGGTCTCGTTTGGATGAACCGGGCTCACACCCATCGCCACATGATCAACGCGATTGATCGAAGTCGGAATCGCGGATTTGAATGTTGCGCCCACGTGATTCTTGGAATCCCGGGCGAAACCCATGCCATGATGATGGAGACGGCATCCGAAATCGGTCGTTTAGGTTTCGACGCGATCAAGCTGCATAACTTATACGCCGTTCACGGCACGCCACTGGGAGAGGAAGTGCTCAAGGGTGAAGTCAAGATGATGGATCGCGACGACTACATTCAAGCGGTCGTGGACTTCATCGAGCGTATTCCGCCGGAGACGGTTGTTGAGCGGATCAGCGGTGACGCACCACCAGACTTTTTGATCGAACCAAAATGGTGTGCTGAGAAATCGAAGCTGCGATTGGCTATCGAAGCCGAATTCGCTCGACGCAAAACGCGTCAGGGTAGTCACTACGCGCCGCCAGAACTGCCCCCCGGCGATCGGCCGCGTCCGATAGACGAGACACCGCAGAGCATTCTGGATAGGATCGAACGACGCGGGCAACTGCCGGTGCTAAAGATGGAGACGTGATTACCCGATCAAACTATCGCGACAAAACCAGAATCGCCGTGTCTGCGTTTAAATTCGGGTCATTGTCGGCATCGATACGTGCTTCGATCGTTGAATCGAAGTAGACCGCTTGGTCAATTGTTACGTTCTTCTGCTGGCAAAGATCATGCACGTCGGCAATGCTCGGAAAGCGGCGGTTGGGCGTGTTGTACCACGCATAGTTGAACTCTCCGGGGGCCTTTGGCGAACGACCACGAAGCACGTAGTCGTCTCGCAGTTTTCGGTAGGCAAAATTCGGAAAGCTCACGATAACCCGTTTGCCAACACGCAGCATTTCATCGAACAACTCGTCGATGTTAGCAACGGCCTGAAGCGTCGCGCTCAAGACAACCACATCGAACTGATCGTCGATAAACGCCGGCAAGCCGTGGTTCAGATCGTAGTCAATCACGTCCAAGCCGCGAGCGGCGGCCCGAATCAGGTTTTCCTGCGCAACATCAACGCCGACGAAAGTCGCCATTGCGATGCCGTCACTCTCCGCTTGGCGAGCCCGCATCGATGCCAACAAGTGACCGTCACCGCAACCCAAGTCCAAAACGTTGGCGCCGACAGGAGTCAGATTCAAAATCGCCTCTTCCACTGCTGACAACTCAATTGGCGGCGACTCTCTTTCTCCTAGTCTCGCTTGGATCAACGGACCATATTTTTCGATGTCGGCGTCGATCAAGAACGAATCATGCCCGGCATCCGAAGTGATTTCAGCGTAGGTGACAGATTTGTTAAGGGCCGCGAGTGCATTGACAATTTCGCGAGATTGGCCGGGTGTGAACAGCCAATCGCTACTAAAACTGACCAACAAAAAATCGCAGTCGCATTCGTCAAACGTCTCCATTAGCTGTAGTCGGTTCTCGCCCAAGTCCAGCAAGTCCATTGCCATCGAAAGTGTGACGTAGCTATTCGCGTCAAATCGAGTCGTGAATTTTTGGCCTTGGTGAGCCAAGTAGGAACCGATACTAAATCGCTGCTCGAAGTGAGAAACAATCTGACGAGGATCATTGCGATCGTCATCGAACTTCCGCGACATCGCCTCACTTGAAAGGTACGTGATGTGCCCCAGCATCCTGGCAATGGCCAAACCCGTGTCGGGTCTGGTTGGCTTGTCGTAGTACTGACCGCCCGAAAAGTTCGGGTCGGTCTGAATTGCGTTTCTCGCAATGACGTCAAAGCCCAACGCTTGGCTGGTTAATCTCGGTGACGATGCGATGACGACGCACGACTGCACGGCGCTGGGGTATTTCGATGCCCAGGTCAATGCTTGATGTCCGCCGAGTGAACCACCGACGATGCCGCGCCACCGTGCTACCCCCAGTTGCAAAGCCAACCGTCGTTGGACTTCGACCATATCGCCGATCGTGATGCGAGGGAATTTCGCACCGTAAGGCATCGGCGGATCGCTTTGAGGATCGATATCGCTCGGCCCTGTCGTCCCTCGGCAGCCGCCCAGTACGTTGGGGCAAACGACAAAAAAACGATCCGTGTCGATTGGCAGCCCCGGTCCGATCAACTGATCCCACCAACCAGGATCGTCAGCATCATCATGCCTGGCCGCATGAGAATCACCGGAGATCGCATGGCAAACCAAGACTGCATTGGATGCGTCGGCGTTGAGTTTGCCCCACGTTTCGTAGGCGCAGGTCACCGACGGCAGTTCACCACCGGATTCCAACTCAATCGGATCGTCAAACGTTACCGATCGCAAATGCCTCAGCGGCGATGCCGAACGACGATCGTCGGTGCTACCATTCTTTTCAGTCACCCGTCTGACTACTTACGAGTTCGCCACGGCGAGCGCCTGAGTCAGGTCGTCAATGATGTCCGCGACATCTTCGATTCCCACCGACACGCGGATGTACTCGGGTTTGACGCCCGCACGCTCCTGTTCTTCGGCAGACAGCTGCTGGTGCGTTGTGCTGGCTGGATGAATGACCAGTGTTTTCGCATCGCCAATATTTGCTAAGTGGGAGCAGAGTTTGCACGCGTTGATGAATTTCTTGCCCGCGTCCATTCCGCCCTTGATGCCAAATCCCAAGATCGCGCCTTGGCCGTTCGGAAGATACTTCTGACCACGTTGGTAGTCTTTGTGTGATTCTAAACCGGGGTAGTTCACCCACTCCACTGCATCGTTGCCCTCTAAGAACTTGGCGATCGCCAACGCATTTTCGCAATGGCGGGGCATTCGCAAATGCAGCGTCTCCAGTCCCATCAAGAACAAGAAAGCCGCAAACGGGCTCATCGCCGCACCCGTATCACGTAACCAATGCGTGCGAACGTGAATCAGGTATGAAATATTCCCCATACCACGCAGATGCTCTTCAAATACAGCACCGTGGTAGGAAGGAGAAGGCCCGCACAGCTCGGGCCACTTCTCTGGCTGATCCGCCCACTTGAAATTACCGCTGTCAACGATCGCACCGCCAATGTGAACCCCGTGACCGCCCAGAAATTTTGTTGTGCTGTAGATCACAATATCGACACCATGCTCAATCGGCTTCAAGCACATCGGTGTCATGGTTGTGTTGTCACACAGCAGCGGAATTGCCCCATGAGGTGCCGTGTGCGCTGCCTTCGCAATCGCCTCGAAATCAGGCACATCGTTTTTTGGGTTGCCAATACTTTCCATGTATACCAGCCGAGTGTTTTCATCGATCAAGTCGTGAATCTGCTCGGGATGATCGGGATCGAAGAAGCGCACTTCGATACCAAGCTGTTTAAATGTCTGAGTAAACAGCGTCCATGTGCCACCATACAGAGACGTGCTGCTGATGATGTTTTGGCCGCTATGTGCCAGCGTCAAGATCGCCGCATTGATCGCGGCTTGTCCCGATGCAAAACACAAACCTGTCACTCCCCCATCGAGCGCCGCGAGCCGTTTTTCCAAAACATCGACCGTCGGGTTCATCAAGCGACTGTAGATATTGCCAAACTCACTCAAGCCAAACAGCGCGGCGGCGTGGTCGGTGTCGTTGAACGTGTAGCTGGTCGTCGCGTAAATCGGCACCGCGCGGCTATTGGTTGTTGGATCAGGTTCTTGGCCAGCGTGAAGGGCCTTCGTGCCGTCGCGATGTTGCTCACTCATTCGATCAGTCCAGACGTCTATTAGTTCAAAAAGTGGTAGGGGCAAAATGATACGGCAATTTGCCATTAAACGCAGTGGGATAGGCCAAAATGTCCCGCCCTCGCATGCGAAAAAGACGAAACTCAACTCATACCGCAGGTTCTGACACCGTGTCACCACGTCGATGCAGTGCCGCAGCAATCCGATCGGCAATCTCGTCATCAATCTCAACGCTCATCGCGACCGCAGTTTCCTGGATTTGGTAGGCGCGTTTCGCCCCGCAAAGGGCTGACGTGATTCCTGGTTGCGCGATCGTCCAAGCAACAACCAACTGGGCGACCGTCGCGCCGATGTCCACCGCAATCGTTCTCAGGTCGTCAATGAAGTCTTGATTGCGCGTCCACTGTTCACCTTGAAACATCGGATACTTCGCTCGCCCATCGCCTGGTTGGAAGACATGATCTCTCGCGAGCTTTCCCGCCAAGAGTCCTTTCATTAGAGGCCAGTACGTGAAAGCTGATGCCTTGTTTTCTTCGCACCAGGGAAGAATGTCCGTCTCGATCTCACGTTGCAACATGTTGTAGTGAGGTTGTACCGCACTGATAGGACACACGGATTGAAACTCATTCAATTGCGTAACATTGAAATTGGAAACGCCGACCGAACGTGTTTTTCCGGCATCCATCAGCTCTTTCAAAGCGCCGGCTGATTCGCTGACCGGCACGTTGACGTCGGGAGCATGGAGGTAAAGCAAATCGACATGATCTGTCCCCAGTCGTTGCAGGCTCTGTTCGCATTGTTCGATTAGCCGCTCTGGACTTGCATCAAACTCCCGTTGTGAAGGGCCGTTAGATCCATCGCTCCATTGCATACCACCCTTCGTGGCAATGACGATCGTGTCGCGGTCCGCACCAAGAGCTTGCGCAATCAACCGTTCACTTTCACCGTTGATTCCGTAGCCATAGGCCGTGTCCAAGAAATTGATCCCTGAATCCACTGCAGCACGCAGAGTTTTCAAGCTATCTGCGTCGTTGACGTCAATGCTCGTCATGCCCGCAATCGGCCAGCACCCCATCGCTACCGGCGATACGTGGATGTCGGTGGTACCAAGACGTCGACGTTCAGCATTCATCAATCAAATTCCA
This sequence comes from uncultured Pirellulaceae bacterium, assembly GCA_964444105.1. Classification (GTDB taxonomy): domain Bacteria; phylum Planctomycetota; class Planctomycetia; order Pirellulales; family Pirellulaceae; genus K23-9. Next base: position 1,682 of record CAYUGI010000033.1, on the reverse strand, counting down.
AGTTGCGTTGCAAAATGCGTGTTGTTGTGGATCAAACACGATTCGTTGCAGATAGATTATCGTAAGAGAGGGCGGTTTGCCCTGCTGGCGACGGGTCGATGCAGACAGATTTTGCCGGAAATTTTCTTTCACACCTTTAGGTTCTATCAATGCGAATATGGGTTCTCGTCACGGCAGCCGTGTTCATTTTCATTGATCCATCATTTGCAGACGAGGTGACCGTCAAAAAACACAAGGACTTGGTGTTTGCGAGTGTGGACGATCAGGAATTAAAGCTCGACTTGCACATTCCAGAAACGCCGAAGTCGCCACCGCTGGTGGTTTGGATTCACGGCGGCGGCTGGCGAGCTGGCTCCAAAGCGAAGTGCCCACTGGTCAAGTTGACTCAAGACGGATTTGCAGTCGCCAGTATCAGCTATCGATTCACAGACACCGCGATCTTTCCGGCGCAGATCCACGATTGTAAAGCAGCGGTCAGATGGTTGAGGGCGAATTCAAAAAGGTATGGCTACAACGCCGAGTGGTTGGCAGTAGCGGGCAGTTCCGCCGGCGGACATTTAGCGTTGCTGATGGGTACGTCGGGCGGTATCGCGGAACTAGAAGGCGATGTCGGTGGCAACCTGGATCAGTCTTCCACGGTGCAAGCGATCATCGACTACTTCGGCCCATCCGACTTCGTGCTGCGCGGAAAAACGCAGCCGGAGCGAGCTTACACGACAAAGTCAGGTAGCTTCGCGCTGTTGGGTGGACTTCTCAATGGCGAGGACAACACAACACTGAACCCTCAAATGGAAAAGACAGCTAGCCCTGTTCACTACGTCGACAAGGACGATCCACCGCTACTGATCTTTCACGGCGACAAAGATCAAACAGTGCTACTGGACCAAAGCCAACGCATCTCTGACGTCTACCGCCGCAAAGGCTGCAGCGCCAAACTTGTCGTCATCCCGGGAGCAGGTCATGGCGGAAAGCAGTTTTTCACGAACGACAATTTGGTGCTTGCAAGCACTTTCCTGGCGGGATACCGCGCGACGTGGGCCAAGTAAGTAGGAGGCTTAGTCAAACAATCGGCAAAATGATGGTGTATCCGATGAACTGTAGATCATGCATGGGCAAATTGATTGCACGTTGGACGTTCCGCATCTAGTCTCCGAGCCAAGTTTGGCTGGATTTCGCGACGATTTTGTTCGCAGAACTTTTTGCCAACACTCAATCAAGTCTGAAGCTGACATTCGGTGGTTGCAGAGTCGTTTGTGGCTCGGCGGCGGGAGGAGGATGAGCAGGAGTTGCAGGTTGGGGAAATGGCTCCTTGCGATGCTGCCTTTGGTGGTGACGATTCTTGGCTGGACGATGCGGATGTGCTTTGGGGTGGTGCTGACTTTGCTTTTAACAGTGTGGAGGCGGCGCGGCGGTCGTTTGAATCGACGACGGATCGGGTTGCCACGGAGATCGGTGAATTGGTGCTGCAGAGGAGGGCTAGGTTTGGGTGATCGATGCATTTGCATCACCGACTGAGTTTGCTTTCCTTTTTCGCATCTCCACTGAATCACCCAATAGTAAGAATCATGTCCAAACCAAATCAATCAACTCGACTCAATCAGAATCTTGTCCGTCTAGCCTGCGTGGTTGGACTGGTCGTTGCCGCTTTTCTGATCTTTGGTGACCGATCGACGGAACGGTCA
>CAYUGI010000032.1:17310-39384 GCA_964444105.1 uncultured Pirellulaceae bacterium | reverse complement strand
TCAGCTGGTACGACAATGAGTGGGGCTACAGCTGCCGAACAGCTGACTTGGTCGCGAAATTGGGTGCCATGCTCTAAGAGCAGAACCCCTCAATTGAGCTATTTCGCAAAGGTTGGGCAAGAATTTCTTGCTCAGCCTTGCTTTTTGCGCCCAGACTGATTTGATTGGCAGGCTACACAAACAGTACTCTGTAGGCAGATTGCGCAATTCGCAGTCACGCCAGCCAGTCGTTTCAATCAAAGGGTCACACTATGAACGTCATTCGCAGGGCTGCGATCGTTACGTGTGGGTTTGCCATCAGCATGCTGATGTGTGAGTTCACGATCGCACAATCTCGGGTCATCCGAACCGTACCTTCTCGATCGATTCGTGTGCAACGTGTCGTTCCTTCATCCAGCACTCGGCGTGTTGTTGTTCCGCAAACACGGTACAGCACACCTAGCCGATCGACTCGAAGTACAGCAACGTCGACAAGCAGTCGTGTCTTGGCAACGAAATCACAAGCTGAACTTGCCGAGCGTCGCGAGAAGGCAGAGAAAGCCGACGACGATATTCCCGAAGAAGCATTGTTGACCGAACGAGGCGTGGAGTTATCCGCCCAGCTGAAACGACTGCGCTACACCGAGTCAACTCTCGGTGGTCGTCACCCGTCTCTACCGATGATCCAAGAACAGATCGTCAGCATTCGGCGAATTTTGAAGTCCTGGGGAAACGAGCAAGACGACATCGCGGGAAACGATACAGAGAAGAGCGAGAAGGAGCTCGTGATCGTTTCAAACGAAGTGCTTAACTCACTGAGCAAAGATGACTTAAAACAGCTAGTCGTGAAATTGGCGACCGATCTGTCCCAAGTCAGGCAACGATTGGATGAACTGGAAGAAGACCAATTGGCGGCCGACGAGAGTTGATTGCGAACCATTCGTGAGAATAGAACGCAAAGCCCAGACTCAAGCCCCGGATCACTCTTCTTCAGCCGGTCCTGGCTCCGCGGAGTCGCCGCTATCACTTGCAGGGTCGACCGCTACTGCTGGTTCAACATCGCTGCTCGCCGGAACTGCTGCATCCTCTTCAGACTCTTCTTCGGCGGGAGCACGAACGATGGCGATCAGACTATCGCCGTCGTCCACATTCATGATCCGCACGCCTTGGGTATTCCGCCCGATCGTGCTGATGTCCGATGCCGCAATACGCTGAATCTTGCCTTTGGCGGTCATCATGAACACTTCATCATCATCGGCGACTCGCGCGATTCCGATGACCTGACCGTTTCGATCGCTGGTGCGAATATCACGCAAACCTTTGCCGCCACGCTTTTGCGTCCGATAGCGAGCACTTGAACTGGTCTCTTCCTCGGACGAATCGCCGCCATCGTCCGCGTTGGGACCGAAGAAAGTACGTTTGCCGTATCCTTTCTCGCATACTGTCAGCAACGTCGCCGTCGGATCCGTCACCACCATGCCGACGACATGATCGTCTCCCACCAATGAGATGCCTTTCACGCCTGACGTGTTACGACCCATTGGACGAGAATCCGATTCACGGAAACGGATTGCCATGCCAGACGCTGTCACCAAGATGACTTCATCTCCAGGCCCAACGACTTTTGCACCGACAAGTTCGTCGCCTTCACGTAGCTTGATCGCAATGATGCCGCCACGCTTGGGCCGACTGTAGGCTTCCAGCGGAGTCTTCTTGACCAAACCACTGCGAGTCGCCATCGCGACATAGTGGCCTTCTTGGTTAAAATCACGAACAGCCAAACACTCCGCAATCTTCTCGTCTGGCTCCAAGCTCAGCAAGTTCACAATGGCGCGACCTTTGGCATCGCGAGCCAACTGAGGCAAATCGTAAACCTTTTGCCAACGCACTTTGCCGGCCGTCGTCAAGAACAACAAATAGGCGTGCGTACTGGCAACGAACAGGTGCTCAATGGGATCTTCCTCATCTGTCTTGGCCCCTTTGAGCCCTTTGCCACCACGTTTCTGAGTGTTGTAAACGCTCGACGGAGTTCGCTTGATGTAGCCCTGGTGGCTGATCGAAACAACCATCGTTTCTTCGGTGATCAGGTCCTCCAAGTCAATGTTGCCGATCTCCTCCATGCTGATCTCGGTGCGACGCTTGTCACCAAACCGGCGTTTGATGTCTTCCAAGTCTTCGCGGATCATCGCATAGATGCGTTTCGGATCACCCAGTATGTCTAGGTAATCGATGATCTCTTCCAGCAACGCTGCGTGCTCGCCCTGGAGTTTTTCCTGTTCCAGGTTCACCAACTGACCAAGACGCATTCGCAGAATCTCATCAGACTGCACGCTGGTTAGCGTGTAGCTGTCGGATTCACCTCGCTCCAACTGGAACTGCTTGAATCCAACCTCTCCCAGTGCTCGCTCCATCAACGATGCAGGGCACGCAATGCCCATCAGGCGTTCTTTGGCTTCCGGCTGTGTCCGACTGGTGCGGATCGTTTTGATGATCTCGTCGATGTTGGCCAACGCCAGCAATAAGCCTTCGACCGAGTGCTTTCGCCTTCGAGCTTTCGCCAGCAAGAATTGCGTACGGCGACGGATCACATTGACACGGTGACGGATGAACTCCATCAACATTTCTTTCAGAGTCAACTCACGTGGCTTGCCATCCACCAAAGCCAAAAAGATCAGCGAGAACGTGTCCTGCAGCGGCGAAAACTGATAGAGCTGATTCAGGATGACATCGGGATCTTCGTTGCGTTTCAGCTCGATCACCAAACGCACCGGCTCGTTCAAGTCACTCTCGTCGCGAATGCCCGAGATGCCCTTGATCTTGTCCGTATTGACCAGTCCAGCGATTTTCTCAACCACGCGATCGCGGTACTGCTGATACGGGATCTCGTGAACGATAATCCGCGACCGATTGCCCTTCATCTCTTCGATCGAACATTTCGCTCGCACGATGATCGTACTGCGACCCGTTTTGTAGCCGCGACGGATTCCAGCGCGGCCACAGATGATGCCGCCGGTCGGGAAGTCCGGCCCGGGAACAATGTCAAACAGCTCTTCGTTGGTCGTCTCCGGCTCATCGACCAGTTTAATGATCGCGTCACAAATCTCCGTCGGATTGTGTGGCGGAATACTGGTCGCCATGCCGACAGCGATACCACCCGAACCATTGATCAACAGGTTGGGAAACTTGCTGGGCAGAACGGTCGGTTCAGTACGCGCTTCGTCATAAGTCGGAACATAGTCAACGGTGTCTAGTTTCAAGTCCTCCAGCATCGCCGCAGCGACGGGGCTTAAACGAGCTTCCGTATATCGCATCGCTGCAGGTGGGAGCCCCGCAACGCTACCGAAGTTTCCCTGTTTGTCGATCAGTAGGCGACGGAGGTTCCATTCCTGTGCCATTCGAACCAACGTCGGGTAGATAACACTTTCACCGTGCGGGTGGTAGTTGCCCGATGTGTCACCAGAGATTTTGGCGCATTTAACCCGCTTGGCACCCGGCGTCAGGCTCAAGTCATTCATCGCGACCAAGATTCGTCGCTGAGACGGCTTCAGTCCATCACGTACGTCAGGAAGCGCGCGACTGACAATGACGCTCATCGCGTAAGTCAGATAGCTATCGCGCAGTTCATCCTCGATCGGCAGATCGATCATCCTGAAAGCACCGAATCCGCCGCTGTCGCCACCGACGTTGATCATGTCTCCATCACCATTACCGCCAGAGCCACCTTCACCTTCGGGAGTGGTGCCTTCTTCTTCGCCGTTGTCTTCGTTTTCGTCGTCTGCCAAGGTCGTTTCCTAGCTGGTCACAATGGCCGAAAATAGCCCGTCTTTTGCCGTAAAAACCAAGCCAAGATTCTACTCTTTCTGCGTCCTTCTCACAACGACCCCGAGACGCTCTCAGCAGGCCGAATGAAGACCAAAGAACGATGTCGACACACGCGTTTTCACTCATTTTCCTGGCAGCCAAAACACCTCGCTGATCGGACGCATCAGCTCAGCAGATGAGAGGCCCTAGCGATTTGGTCGCGGAAATGTCTGTCAGACGAATGGGGACAAGCGAATAAAGGCGGTGGCGGTCGAGCACAGGTATTCGTCTGACATCAAACCACTGTTTTCAATTCGATACGCGAATGATTGAGGTTAATCCACTGAATTCCCTTTAGCCTCGTAAGCGAAAGGAGACGTTTCAGATGCGAGTAGTACAGAGATGGCTGCTTCGTGACAGATGAGACAATGAATGCCATATCGTCATGGTGCCGCTGAAATGCGTGCGTTCCGATGCTGTTGCCGTTTCTTGCTAATTCAAGTCGCTTCTGTGCGGTGCCACCAATTGAGCAAAAGTGAACGAGGGCTTCTTCGTAAAGTCGCGCATCAAGAAAAGCTCCCCAGTCATGGAGCAGATCAACCATTCGGCAACGCAAGCGATCACATTCTGGCGTGATGGAACGAGTATCTTCATCACATAACGTGTATTGAAACCGACCGTCTTTTGTCAGCGCATTGAAGCGAAGACGCCCTTGTACCTTCGCCGAACGAAAGTTGAGCAACTTGACGTGACGAATATCCAGCAGCATGGCGTAGTGAAAAACTTGGGCATCGTGTCGTCCGACCAGATCCTGAACCGCTTTGAAATCGTAAACTGCATGGTCGCAAACGAAATCAAGTCGGTAGCGTTTCGAGAACGTGTCATGAGACACCGTGATCGGAACCTGCGTGCTGACGTCGCTACCGATTGCTCGAAGCCGGAGTGCCATATCATTTTCAAACGTAGATTCATCGCATAGGCGTCCAAGATCATTCTGACACGCAAACGCATTTCCCATCACGAGTCGATCAATCTGGTCAAATCTGTCTTGCGAGAGATCCGCGATTTGAAGTGGGCAATGAATTGGCATGATGAATTTATCAGACGAATGGGGGCAAATGAATAAGATAAGTGGCGGGTTGAATACAGTGATTCGTCTGTCCCCATTCGCCTGACAAACTGTTTCCTGAATCACTGCAACTGAGGTTCTTGACTATCTCTTCAGGATTGAGTCAGGCTGAGAACTCGCTGGAGTTCTTCAGCGGGATTGTCGTACCAGTCCTTCGCGAGAACGAATGTGATTTTCCAGCCAAAGGCTTCCAGAAGTTGCGGCCGCTGCACATCACGCTCGAACACGTCAGCAAATCGATACGGAGCATCATCTAGCAATATGCCTAAACGATATTTCGTATCACCGGGCTTTTTGATGGCCACGTCGATTCGGAACTGGCTCTGGCCGACGTCAGAAGCGACTTGCCAATTGGCCGACTCCAACGCAGCGATGAGTTGTTGCTTCAAAACACCTGAAACAAGGCTGGGCTTCGGATCAACACGACGCATCTTTGCAAGCCTTTGAAGCAACGCGGTGGCCTCTTCCTGGCGACCTCCGCAGTGTGCTTCTGCATAATTCAAATAATCGCGTAGTGCAGCTGCACCCGTGTTGTAGTCATTGGTGATCACGTTATGCCCAATGCTGGTGACAATTGCCATGTGATGCTTGGCGCGACTAAACGCGACGTTCAGCCGTTTTTCCCCACCGCCCCGATTGATCGGTCCAAAATTCATTCGAACACGACCTTCTGGATCGGGACCGTAGCAGACACTCAGCAGCACAACATCGCGTTCGTCTCCCTGGATGTTCTCTAGGTTCTTAACCAACAGGCCGACGAATTGCCCATCCTGTTCTCGCACAGATTCCTCATCCAGCCGACTCGCAAAAATCGGGTCATCTTCTGCTAAACGAGCAATCGCTGAGTCAATCTCGGTTTGTTGAGCTTGCGAAAACGCGATCACTCCCACGGTAGGATTTGCTGGTAGTTGTCGATCACTCGAATCGTATTGCCCTGAATCGCATAACAATTGGCGAACGAGACGTGCGATATGGTCTGCTTCGGATCGATTGCGTCGGTTTTCGTAACATCCGTGATCGAGGTGATGAAAACTGATCGGGCGATCGTAGAGCATTTCGCTGGCCGACCCGACGTCTTCAAGTGACGCAACTGGCACGCAACCACTTGACTCGTTGGGGAGATTCTCTTCCGGCACGGTCAACAATTGAGCGTCGTAGAAACGCCAGTTTGAAAAACTAATCAACGATTCACTACGACTACGGTAGTGCCATCCCAACATCGTCGAAGCCAGATTGCGATCGGCAAACTCCAGAAAACTGCCAGAAGACAAGTCGTAGTTGATTTCATCGCCCTGGTCATCGCGATAAGTAAATCCATCTTCCTCTTCATCAGAAGAAGATCGCTTGGTGAAAAAGTTTGTTGGCGGTAACTGCATTTGATCGCCCACAACAACAACTTGCTTTCCGCGACACAGCGACGGCACCGCGTCTTCCAGTGTCACTTGGCTGGCTTCGTCAAAAATCACAACGTCAGCTACTTGATCACCCGCAGTCGCCAAAGGAAGCGTATCGGAAACGCTCAAAGGACTCATCAGCCAGATTGGCTTTAGGTCGGTGATGATGCGTCGGCAATCACTGGATAACAACGCACGGATTGGCTTGAAACGCATCTGCTTTCCGAATTCATGTTCCAGTTCACGTCGTCCTTTTTTGTAACTTCGTCGGGCGTTGCGGTCTTCTCTCGTCGTGGGCGTTGGATCTTCGGAACACGCGATATTGTCAAGGAAGCCGTCTGCGACAGATCGCAAGATGAACTCACTATTGGTCGCCTGCCATTTTGCGTAAAGCTTCGCCAGTCGGGACGAGTGTGCGGTTCTTGTTCCGCCGCAATATGATTCTGCCACGGGTTTTCGGCTCAGTTCCTGGCGATACGTTCTGTTAGCAACGGCCGATTCAAGCTGTTCAAAAGACAGAGGCAATCGTCGCAGTGCCCAAGACAACTTTTGCGGCATCGCTGAGAGCGAATCCATCACGGAGAGAAATCGTGGCAGTTGCGGTAACGCTGACTCGATTTCCCCAAGCTTAGCCAGCCACTCAGTCAGTGTGAGATCATCACCGCAGTCGGTCAGCGCCTCCAACGACTTGGTCAGGCTTTCTGCCATCGACTTGGTTTCTGCAATTCGCTGCATCGCGTCACTCGGACTACCACTTCGCATGAGTGGGCGATGCACGGTCCTGCGCAGGCTTGGGTTTTCCGTGAAGGCACGCATAACTCGGTTGATCCGATTGGGCCAAAGCAGCGGGTCTTCCGCGATCGGGTACTTGGCTTGCAGTGACAGAGTCTCGCGCTCGGCAATCGCGTGTTTTTCTTGCTCCGTTTTTAAACTCTGCAAAACTGAAGACCACTTGGGTTTTACAGCGTGAGCTTGCACGTTGTAGCTGCGATTCAATACGCCACGCAGTCGCCACCATGAGGGCTTCAAGAATCGGCTGACGCGGTTCTCCAACGCACTGACAACGTCCAACGCCGCATCCGTGTCTTCGGGTGATAGCTTCTCGCCCCAGTGGTGGTTTTTTGCCGCTGCCTGCATTGCATGGTCACGCAATTGCTGAAGCTTCCGAACTCGTTTGTTCAACTTGGGCGTGACTTTATTGCCCACTTCGATGGCTTGCATCAAATCGGCCGCGGCCAACGGCGCTGCTTCCTCACAGTACCGAGCAGCATCCAGGACGTGACTGACTGATTGCCATGCTTCCTCCGGCAAACCGAATTCATCAAAGCGACGTTTGATCGCGGAAAGCGATCGCATGGCGGCGGCAACGTGTGACTGAGTCGTCGCCAACGGTTGCGAATCGCCGGCAAGCTCAGGGCGCAGAATCGCTAGCGTTTGTTCTGCCAAAGATCCTTTGCAGCCGAGAGACAGAAATTTGTCGTTGACCGCCTCCAGGTGCTTTTCGTTCTTGATCCAATCGGTATACCGGGGTAAGCGTTCGGCCTCCAACGCCGTTAGCTCGGGCAAGTACGGACGCAACTCCAAGCAACGATCCAGCAACGCTGCCAGTGACATGCCCGCCGAGTCTCTGATTTCGTTTTGCAGTGCATTTACGCTCTCAAGACTCGCTAGCTCATCATCGATTTGCTTTGCCAGATCAACGCGCCCGTCTTTCCCCGTTTCGCTTTCGCGATTTAGGAAAGACTCATAGGTCTCTTTCAAATCGGCAATGAACTCCTTTTTGTCAGCTTGGGCGTCATGAATCAAGCTGGCCGCGGGAGCAAGGCCGATGGACTTCAACCTCGCGTAGACCACATCGATGGCCGCGCGTTTTTCACAAACAAACAACACACGTTTGCCGCGAGCAACGAAGTCAGCGATCAGGTTGGTAATCGTCTGCGACTTGCCTGTCCCGGGAGGTCCCTGAACGATGTAGTTGGATCCCTGTCGAGCCTGCGCGATTGTGAACGCTTGCGTGGGATCGCATGGCACCACATCGAAACGCTGCGTGACACGATCGCCTCGAGTCGCCGGTTGTGCTGGTTCAGTGACAGGCGATTCACCAACGGGCTGCGATGAAAAAAGTGCCTCAAACGGAGCATTGTCGATGTTTCCAGCAAGCAGCGAATCGTAATCTCGCACAAGTGACATGCGTCTGTATTTAAAAGATGCCAACGTGATGTTGCACAAGTCAACTTGCCAGTGATACGGATTGCCCGTGCCACCTTCTTTCCAGCGATAAAACGTCTTTTCGTTCGCCTGCTCGCTTCGATCAGCCACCATCCTGTGACGCCGTGGCGCTACGTGGCTTCGCGTGATTGCTTCGAGCTCCGTTTCCGGTTGGCGCACCATCTGGTCAAAGATACGAATTCCCAGTGGAAAGTAGTTCGCCGGATCGTAGCTGTATTGAAGATCGCCAAAATGCCTAACGCCACGGCCACTTACTTTGGCTCGTTTCTTGTAAAGCTGCAGTCGCTTTTCTGCCTTGGATCGAATCAGATCAATCTGAGGCCGCTCGACAACATCCAACTGAATCGAAGTATCACTTTTTGCAATCTGCTGGCGCAGCGATTCAGCCAACTCCTTGATCGCCCCAGATCGAAGCGGGATTTTCTCGGGCAGCTCGATCGCATAAAGCTGCTGCATTTGATGTCGAAGAATCGGATTGACTTCCGCTTCGTCCTCGAGCGACTCCAAGTAATACCTGTCACGAACACCCTTCTTTTTCTTCAGCGTGACCGAGACCAGAACCAACGGCGAATTGAAATCCTCAGCAGGCTGCGCCTTGGCGTTGGACCAATTCAGGAAGGCCATCGCGAGACGCAAACCGCCGAAACCAAACTCCGCACGGTCTCGCCGATCGTCCGTGATGATGCGGTCCAGAACATTTGGCGCGTACAAAACTTCCTGGACATCGATGTACTGAGTAAGCGAAATCGATTTTCCATTCCCGAGTCGCTCTACCAGGTCGTCATCGGCAAGCAACAACTTCTTCAAATCGATTCTTGCCGGATCCAACGAAAGCGGCACGGAAGCTTGCGTCAGATTAATCGTTGCCATCGTCGGCGAAAAATGAAGCAAACGATTCCGGCGCGTCGTATCGAATAACCGTTTTCGCAGCCCGCGAAGAATCAATTCCGATTTAGAGGCACTCGTTTGGCCTGGACCCACCACATCAGGATCGAAGTCAATGCTCGCAGAGGCCTCGCGATAATTCTCAAGCGTCGAAAGCAGCGTTTCCAAATCTTGCGGGCGTTGCTCGCGGTGCAGATGCGTTGTTTGATAAATGGCCTGGGCAAGGACGGGATGCAATTTGGATGACAGCGAAAACAGATTACTTCGATGATCCGCAAATCGCTGCACGTCTTCGACGATTCGAAAGTCCAGGCCGCAGGCAAGGCTGGCTAACAGTTGGCCAAGACAAAACACGTCGGTCATCGGATCGTGGTGTCCAAGCAAGTGCTCCCAGCTTTGATAACCGTTGGTGTAAACCGGCCTGAGCACTTCACCATCGGACTTGGCGACGCGAGTATCCGTTTCTGGATTGGACGCATCAATCTGCTCACTGACAACTTCCAGTTTCGTTGTGTCGCGGAGCAAACAATCGCGAATAGCCGATACTTCTTGCCGCAAGGGGCTCTGCTCGGACAAGCCGTAGAAAAGTTGCCCGGCATTGAGTCGCAATGATTCGATGCCTTCCAATGGGGCAACGAAGCCGCTTGCATGGGTTTGCATCATCTGCCGAATCAAAGGCGCAACGGCAGTCAGCACATCGTCAGTCGGAAGACCTCCATCAGCGACGGCTGTTGCGATAAGACGTTCAGCTGAATTCTTATCCAAGCTACCGGTCATGGCCGGCCTCGCTTGCTGATGCCTCAGCGATTATCTGGCTTTTTCGACCGTCCAATTCACGTAGTTGTTTGACACGCAGGCGCATTTCGTGCCGCGCGACGTCTTGAAACATTTCAGCGATCGAAAATCGTTCCGCCAGATCCATGGCGACCGCCAAGGGCGCGTTCTCCAATTCACGATCCGATGTCGCGAAGTCCAGAAGTAAGTACGTGACATATTGCTTAATCGACGACGATGATTCGGCGACAGTCTTCGCTAAATGGTCTAGCGTCTTGTCCGAAATTTCAGCCGGCTTGTACTTATCAAAGAACAGTCGAGCGTGAGACGTCGCAGCATCTGTCCGCATCCAATGGTGACGAAAAACGGCGTCAAGCGTTGACTTTGTCAATTCAGTTACCCTGGACTGGGCGACAAGGTCCAGGATCTCCAGGCGTTCCCGACCCTGAATCAACTGCGAAACGAATCCTTCAACTTTGTCGCGATTGCGAGTCTCTTCTTCGGTGACACTGAATGCCCAAGACTCGATCGATTTTGCCCGCACGTAAAGCTCAGGGTGCGTGCCACCTTTGGAAGCCGAATCGACGCCAGCGAGGACCTCGTCGGCTTGCCTTAAATATTCTTCGCTACTGACCTGACTCGACTGCGTTCCGATCTTCAGTAGCGAAGAAATCACAGGATCGACGTCGCCGACGACGTGATACGCCATTCGGTCACAGAAAACCTCGGTGAAAAGGCTTGTCAGACGCGCTGATTCGACGTGCGAGATCGCGGCCGCTTGGTCGGCGGCGAGCGAATGCAGTAAACGGTAAGCGATCGCGTACTGGTTGTCGTCCAATTCACTCAAAAGCACGTGAGCAAGCTCGTGCGCCAAAACAGCTTTCAGCTCAATCGATTCCAATTCCTTTTGCAAAGGCCCATGAAGAACCACGTGGGCCTGCGAATCCAACAACATCGCGCTCGCATTCCACCCGATAGGATTCTGCTGTTGGTAAATCGTTACCGACGACTGAAGACCAAGTGCCTCAGCTACCTGATTGGCAAGCTTGTAGAGATCTCCGTGCGATTCCCGTTCCAGCCGTATGGTCGATCGCAATAAGTCCAGGCGTACGGATTCCGCATCTTCGCCAATCAATCGATCTGACGCTGCCCAATCCCAGGCATCTGGCAATGACTCGCGCAGCAGATCGGCAATCTGAACCAAGTAAGGAGGAACAAACTCATTCGGATTCAGTTGGATCGGCGAATCTGTTTCGTTCACAAAGCCTCATTCATGTAGTTGCAAGGGATCATGTCGCACCAGTCTAATGCACTAAATGACTCGCGGTGTTTTGCCCTTTCAGAGAATGTGTTTTGATCACGATTGAAAGCATCCAAATTGGCCGCGTGATGACGGAGGGTGATCCGGACTCACGTGACATCACTGATCGCCAGTGGACCACCGCGTTTTACAAACAGCCTGTCTCCGGGTTAGTGCAAGTGCGCACACTTGGCATCGCAGGTGATAGTGTCGCCGACACGCGTTTTCACGGCGGTGCTGACAAAGCCATTTTGTGCTATGCGGCGAGCCACTATGAATCCTGGGCTCAGGAATACCCTAACTTGAAGATGGGAGGTCAAGAGATATCGGGAGGTGCGATGGCGGAGAACCTAACAATCGCGGGCGTAACGGAATCCGAAATCTGCATCGGTGACGTCTTCAAAGTCGGTTCTTGCACGCTGCAAGTCAGTCAACCGCGCCAACCTTGCTGGAAAATCTCACGACGCTGGGGCGATAAGACGCTACTGAAGGCAGTCACACAATCCGGTCGCACCGGCTGGTATGTCAGAGTGATTGATGAAGGCGATATCCGCGCCGGCAGCGAATTGAAATTGCTAGAACGCCCAAACGAGTCTTGGACGATTGCACGAGCCAACGATGTGATGTTCGGTCGCGAAGTCGATCAATTGGCATTTTTCGAGCTGATGAACCTTCGCGAGTTGGCAGATGCTTGGAAAGCCGATTTGAAGTAGTGCAAGTCTCTTGGTGTTTTGATCGAACAAGTCGCCGGTCTACTTGGCCGATCGAAATTCGCTAAGCTGTGACAAGCGTTTCTATTCCACTTTGCCGCAGCTTTCGCCATGCCTACCGACGACCAAATCATTGAATCGATCCGCCTGTACCGTGATTGCTTGAAAGAGACGCAGGCGCTTTACATCCAAAGCGGCGAATTGGTCCGCGGATCGTATGGTTGGCTTAACGGTGCCGACGCCGCTGATACGGCAGATGCGACTTCGGTTGCCGATCAAATGAATGATCTGCACCAGGGTTTCTTGATGAAAGTCTTCGCCGCAGCAGTACCAAGCGTCGACGGCCGCACAATGGAACAACGCCAACTTGGCCGCGCGCTGCTGGAGCATATTTGGGGCAAATCCGTCATGGGCAATCAGCTTCACGAAGCAGTCGACTGGCTGATCGATGCCTCCAAAGGATTCGAGTGGACCGAGCTGGTCCGCCCATTTGCCGAACTACCGGCGATTCGCGACCGATGGGGTGAAGTAGAAACTCTGGCAATGCGGATGGCGAATCTACTGATGAGTGTCGATGGTGATGTCAGCGCCGCAGACAATCAAAACTTGGAACAAATGCGTTCTCAGTTTTCAGTCTTGCGAGGCAACGCGCCTGAGACGTTGGCCAGCGAGACCGACACCAACAATGCTCGCGATGCCTTGAAATGGCTACGCGATGAAGCACGACGCCTTCGCGAAGGCGTCGGACCGACCGCGGCCGAAAAACCAACGCCAATGGCGGGCCCAGGCGGATCCGCCAACAAGCCGAAGCCATCTGCGAAATCAAAAGAACCGGAAGTCGTCGATGATCGCACGCCCGAACAACGATTGGCCGAAGCGCGTGCGAAACTCGATCGCTTGGTGGGCCTGGAAGCCATCAAAGATCAAATCGAAACGCTGACCAATTTCTTGAAGATGGAAGCGCTTCGTGAGAAAGAGGGGCTGCCCACCTCCAAGCCCAGCCTCCACATGGCGTTCGTCGGCAACCCCGGCACCGGAAAAACCACGGTTGCTCGAATCGTCGCAGACATTTACGGCGCGCTAGGTGTTTTGGAAAAAGGTCACTTGGTCGAAACCGATCGCAGCGGACTGGTCGCTGAATATGCCGGTCAGACGGGACCAAAGACCAACGCCAAAATCGATGAAGCACTCGACGGCGTCTTGTTTGTTGACGAAGCCTACACGCTGATCGATGAAAGCGGACAAGACCAGTACGGCCGCGAAGCCGTGCAGACACTGCTAAAGCGAATGGAAGATCAACGTGATCGATTGGTCGTCATTCTGGCGGGCTATCCAGTGGAGATGCGAACAATGATCCGCAGCAACCCAGGACTCAGTTCGCGCGTGGGTACGACGATGACCTTTGACGACTATCCACCCGAAGCTCTGTGCCGCATCTTTGCCTTGATCGCCAACAAATCCAAATACACGATCCCAACCGAATCGCGCCGACGCCTGCTACGCGGTTTCACGTATCTATACATCAGTCGCGACCGGCACTTCGGCAACGGTCGAACTTCACGAAACAGTTTAGAACGAAGCGTCCGGCGCTTGGCCAATCGCTTGTCTAAGTTGACCGACGTGGATCGTGATTTACTGACAACGCTTCAACCGGAGGACATCGAAGTGGCTGGCGTGTCGATGGAGCACTTAGATTTGATGGCAGCTGAACCGGGCGAGGTTCGCGTCACTTGCAAACAATGTGAGCACCCGCAAGTGATCGATGACAAATGCTTGGCAACGGATGTGACGTGTGAGTCATGCAAGGAAAAATTCGAGGCTGATTGGGGAGAGCCGGTGGCGGCGATGCCCGCACCAGCGTCGAACTTGGCGGAAGAGACAACCGAGGAAAATACTTAGCGATCACTCTGATCGCCTTGAGATGCCTAGCGTTTCACGCGGGCATTGCCTTGCCAGATGCTCCAGACCTGATCTTCATCGGCAGGTTGTCCGTAATCAGTCAGCATCGTGGCTGCCAACGCGCCCGTTGCCCAACCAAACTGGGTGCACTTTTCGGCTTCCCAGCCGTTGAGTACGCCGTACAACAAACCGCCAACAAAGCCGTCGCCGCCGCCGATGCGATCGAGGACGCCAATTTGACGTGGTTCGACGACGTGCCAATCGCTTCCGCTGGAAACGATCGCGCCCCACATGTGCGAGTTCGCACTTTCCACTTCTCGCAGTGTCGTCGCGAACAAGCTGGCACCTGAATATTCCGCTTTGACGCGGTTGATCATTTCCTTGAATCCATCGATTTTCGCGCCGATGTCTTTCCCGCCAGCTTCGGGGCCTTTGATGTCCAAGCACAGCTGAAAGTCTTCTTCGTTGCCGATCAGGATGTCCGACAAGCTGGCAATTTCCTTGAACGCTGCGGACAACTCTGCTTCGCGTCCGGTCCAGAACGAAGCCCGATGATTAAGGTCAAACGAAATCCGCGCGCCATGCTTCTTCGCAGCACGAGCAATTTCGACGCAGAACTGACTGGTCTCTTCTGATAGAGCAGCAATCAAACCAGACATGTGAACGATCTTGGCACCTTCGTCGCCGAAAATGCGTTCCAAGTCGAAGTCCTTGACGTTCAGTTTTCGGCCAACTTCACCTGCACGATCGTTTTGAACACGAGGTCCACGTGATCCCCAGCCGCTATCAGCCATATTGATTTGGTGGCGAACACCCCAAGGCGTATCTTGCTCAAACTCCGGGCCTTCGTAGTCCATGTGGCGTCGGGCAAGATCGTCCTTGATGAAACGCGCGACCGGACTGTCTTTCACAAACGCAGTCAGGATTTTGACCGGTAAGCCCAAGAACGACGAGACACTACCGACATTCGATTCGGCACTGGTGCCCTGCAACTTAAAGGTGTCACTACAGTGAAACGGTTGGTTGTTCACTGGGGTCAAGCGCGTTCCCATGCTGGTGGGAATGACCATGGCGTATTTAGCGTCGCTGCGTAGTTCAATCATTTTGGAAGCGTGTCGGTAGGAGTTGTGTTGTAGTTATTCGTCTATTCGGCTTTACTCTCCCTCTGGGAGAGTCGGACGCAGTAGCGGCCGGAGAGGGACGAACGCTGAACCGCAACCTAAATAAAATTGGCCCTCTCCTCGCTCAGGCTCGACTCTCCCGGAGGGAGAGCAAATTCAGGACTAAATCGTCACCGACGCGAAACCGCCGTCGATTGCGATGTTTTGCCCCGTCACGAACGACGCCGCGTTGCGGCTTGCTAACCAAACGACGGCGCCGGCCAATTCGTCTGGTTTTCCAAAACGATCCATCGGTGTGTGTCCGATAATCTGGCCACCGCGGTCGGTGTAGCTGCCGTCGTCGTTAAACAGCAACTTTCGATTTTGTTCGGCAGGGAAGAACCCAGGGCTGATGGCGTTGACCCGCACACCCGTGGTGGCCCATTCGCGTGATAGCCACATCGTAAAATTGATGACGGCGGCCTTCGCTGCTGAGTAAGCAACGACGCGCGAAAGCGGGATCATCCCTGACATCGAGGCGATGTTAATGACGCTGCCAACGCCCGCTTCAATCATGTCAGGACCGAAGATTTGGCTAGGCAACAGCGCGCCACCTACTAGGTTCAAATCGAACACGGCTCGCCATGCTTCTTCGGGAAGCTTGCAAAAATCGCCGCCTGGCCCGATCGTCGCTTCGGGGCGATTGCCGCCAGCGGCGTTAACCAACACCGATGCAGGAGCACCCGCCCAAGATTTGATCGCGTCGCGAGCTTCGGCCAGGGAGTCCGCCTTCAGCCCGTCAGCGGCAAAGAACTTAGCTTCGCCGCCGGCATCGGTGATCTTCTTGGCTCGGGCGTCGCCGCGTTCGGCGTTTCGTCCTACCACCGCGACTTTGGCACCAAAAGCACCTAAGGACTCGGCCATCAGGCCACCCAGTTCACCGGTGCCGCCAATCACGACAGCCACATCATTATCTAATCTGAATATGTTTTTCATGGGCGATAATTTAGTCGCTGCCAAGTGCTGCTGACAGACCCTGGCCAAGATTTGTGAGCAACAAAGACTGACAAGCCGCCCTTGGCGCACATAATTAACCGCCGATGGCATACATGGGTCGATCGGGCGGCATGAATCCGTCTTCGTCGATCCCGTGACCCGACTTCTTTTCCGCGATGCACTGGCGAATCTCGCCCAAGAGTGTCTCGTCTGACACACCGCTCCGCATCATCTCACGCAGTGGCGTTTCTGTTTTAGAAAACAAGCAATTTCGCACCGACCCGTCGGCGGTGATGCGAAGCCGGTTGCAGTCACCGCAGAAAGGCGCGGTCACCGAGCGGATGATGCCGATCCGCCCACCACCAGGCAATTCAAAGTCCTCGGCTGGCTGCGACGGATGCAGCCGCTGACGCGTCGTCAGTTCACCAAAGTGATCTTGGATCATTGCCAACAACATTTCGCCGGTGAGAACGTTTTCGCTTCGCCATGCCTTGTCCGTATCCAATGGCATAAATTCAATAAACCGAATCGGTAAATTTCGTTCCTGAGCGAACTCGACCAGTTGAATCACATCGGGCTCTGTGATGCCACGAATCGCGATTGTGTTTAGCTTCACACTTTCGAAGCCCGCGTCTATCGCCGCATCGATTCCAGCAACAACTTTGTCGACACCACTACGACGCGAAATTTTTTGAAACGATGCTTCATCTAAGGTGTCTAGGCTGACGTTGACCCGCCGCAAACCGGCACGACGAAGTTCATCTGCCTGGTCGGCAAGCAGAAGCCCATTTGTCGTCAGAGACAGGTCTTCCAAACCGTCAATCGCGGCGAGCATCGCGACCAATTTTGCAAAGTCTTTTCGCACCAAGGGCTCACCACCCGTTAGACGCACATCGCGAATGCCGGCGTGATCCACCAAGAGTTGCACCAACCTGTGAAGCTCCTCGAACGTCAGCAACCAATCGCGTGACATGAACTGGGCGTCCGTCGCTGGCATGCAATAGAAGCATCGGATGTTGCACCGATCGGTCACGCTCAATCGCAGGCTGTCATGAATTCGCCCGAAACGATCAACCAGCGGCGCGATGTCTCGGGGGGCGGAATCAGTCATCAGCACAGACGATGAGAGAGGAAACAGTGAACTGGCATCATACACTGTTGCTTTGCGAAAAATAAAAAGCCAGAGCCTGACATCAGCACTACCGCTTTACGCTAGCGCGAATGCGTGAAATTTCACCCGTCGTCGCTGGTCGAATGAGCCCTCTGCCAAGATAATCGGTGACATCGCGTCGATTCTGTTCACGAAGCAAGTCTACGATTTGTTCTGGTTCCACCGGGTCGATGATGTGATCACGCATCCGTTTGCGGTGCTCGCGGACCAGAGTCTCCGGCTTATCGACGTCCATCATCAGGCGGTCCACGCCGTCACGAGCTTTTGGTAGTTTTGCATTGGTCATGGTGACCAAGAACCTTTCCTTGGCCAAGAAACTGCAAAAACCGTGATATCCCGCGTCGATCAATTCTCCTTCTGATCGCACGACCGACTGAACTGCGAAAAACGAATTTTGGCCGCTGGGTGAGGTCATCGACATCAGCGACACAGCTACAGGACCAACAGCAGGCGTCGCCGCAAAGAAGTTGGGTTCGTAAGAGAGGTGAGCGACTTCTTTTTGCAATTTTTTGAAGTGCTTGGCGATTCGTTTGGGGACCTGCTCTGCCTCGACACGAACGATTCGACGTGACTCAATCGCAAACGCACTGGGCACGGACTTAGGTTTGCGCAAAAATTTGCCCATCAAACCCACGGGCGCCATATCGTGCATCGGAATCGAAACGCCGTCATCACAGACCATCAGTTCGCGTTCGTCATTTCCATCGCCAGCTGTAGTGTCGCCCAAAATCTTCCTTTCGCTAGACTGGTGCGTAAAAGTCTGACTATATCGGCGTTAGCGTTTTATCGGTATGCCTGTCGAAGACCAATCGTTGTTGAAATGAGCTTGGGATGAGCAATGATACTGTTCCCTGTCCCCACTGTGGCGAAGAGATTGCTGCTTTGGCAAGATTCTGCCGTCATTGTGGTAGCAGTGACAGCGACGGATGGCGCGAAGACGAAGAAGGTTTCGCGGATTCCTACGACTCAGATTTTGACTACGATGAATTTGTGGAAGATGAATTCGCTGATGATGGCGTGTCTCATGCGCTTACGAATCAGAAAACGAAACCTGTTTGGAGGCTTGTCGCGGTGATCTTGCTGCTACTGGCGTTGCTGGGTTTCATCGCACTTTAGGATCTGCTCCGAAATAACTTCTGGATGATGGACATCCATGTCCGTCGAAACTAGGCGACGGACTAGGAAGTCCGTCGTACAAATCGGCAAGCTGTTTCAAGACGGTTCCTTCGTTTCACTGGTTTTTAGACTAACTGCGTTTTGGGTTCGTTTGTGTCGATTGATATTCATGGTTCCGTTCAGCCTCAGGGCGTTTCGGCGATCAATCACTTGATTGATACGGAAACGCTCTCGTCAGCAACCTACATGGCGGAGACAACGTCTACCAACTCTGCTGCCTTGGAACACGTTCGCCAAGGCGGTGTGCCGGAAAACCAAATGCCTCGGTTGTATCTGGCCGATTCGCAAACCGCTGGCCGCGGCCGACACGGACGCACCTGGATCAGCAAAGACGACTCTCTCACGTTTTCGCTCGTGATGAAGCGGAGTATTACTTCGTCCCCGACAACATCGCTGTGGCCCATCGCGGTCGGCGTGGCGATTGCTCGTGCCATTGAATTCTGCTTCGCACCACTTCGGACTCAGTTGAAATGGCCAAACGATGTGCATCTGGACGGCAGCAAGGTCGCCGGCATTCTGTTGGAAACAATCCACGGAACGCCCGAATTCATCGTGATCGGAATCGGAGTGAATACGAACACCAGTCCGGCCGAAGACGAAATGACTGGCCCAATCGCCCAGTCAGCGGTTGCACAGTCAATTGCGGCCGTCGTGGGTCGCCCAGTCGATCGCTACTCACTGCTAACATCCGTCATCGAACAAGTGATTGAGGCGACTCACCAAGCGGCCACCACACCCATGGAAATTGTCGATGACTATCAGAATCGCTGCGCTCTATCAGGCAAATCTGTCTGTTACCTCGAATGCGGAAAGCAGCAAACGGCAACCTGCCGCGGAATTAACGCTTTGGGCGAGCTCTTGCTCGAAACACCCAGTGGTGTGAAAGCCTGCAACACGGGCGAAGTTAACTTGGTGCGTATCCGTTGACTCAGCCCAGTCATTGCCGACTTTACAGCACGCAATACTCTGGGTGAAAACAATGGCTGTGACACCTCATTCGATTTCTCTTTCTCTCGCTTTGAAATTTTACTGTGATTACCCTGCTATCTCCCGCCAAAACTCTCGACTTCGACGCGACAGTGCCTGTGAAATCCAGCTCGCAGCCCGCCTTCGCGAAAGACGCTGCTGCACTCATCAAGTCGCTCCGCAAGTTACCTGCCAAGGATCTTGGCAAATTAATGAGCCTGAGCGAATCTCTGAGCGAGCTGAATGTAAAGCGATACAAGACATGGAAGGCGAAGCATGAATCGGGAACTGCCAAACAAGCGGTTTATGCTTTCCGCGGTGACGTCTACCAGGGGCTGGATGTCGATACTCTTTCAGCGGCGGAGGTCCGGCGATGTGACAAACACATTCGAATCCTCTCTGGTCTTTACGGCCTGCTGCGACCACTCGACTTGATTCATCCGTATCGGCTGGAGATGGGCACCAAACTAAAATCGGATCGCGGCAAAGACTTGTACCAATTCTGGGGCGAACAAATCCGCGATGCCATCTCGGCTGATCTTCGGTCAACCAAAACCAACTTGATCGTGAACCTTGCGTCGAAGGAATACTCGCGAGCAGCGAAATTGAATTCGATGGACGCTGAGATCATCACGCCCGCGTTTCGCGACTGGAAGAATGGCCAGTACAAGATCATTAGCTTCTTTGCCAAGCAAGCACGGGGCATGATGGCCCGGCACATCGTCACTGCCAAAGCCAAATCGCTCGACTGCCTCATCGACTTTCAGGCGGATGGGTACGGCTACAACGAAAAACTATCCACTGCGTCGGAACCGGTTTTCACACGTCGCAAATAGAAGGCCGCAGGTCTTAGCGGTTTTCCAAAACTGGCTTTTCAGCAAAGTTTCATTCTTGCGCGCCCGGTTCAACTTTCAGATAGAATCTCATCTGAAACAGAAGTTCTCCTCGTGCAATTGAGTTCGCGATGACCCTAGGCCGTACGTTCCTACGTTTGACATTTTGTTTTCTACTCTTCTTTTCGGTCGCACCGGATTGCAAAGGCCAACAGCGAGCCTTCATTGACGGCACAGGACCTGGCTGGCTGACGTTGGATGAAGACGACTTTGTTCGCGTCAACGGCGACGACAATACGATGACCTGGACCGATGGAGAATGTCTTTGCAGCGGCACTCCGATCGGTGGAACTCGAACAGCAAAAAAGTACAAGAACTTTGAGATGGTGATCGAGTGGAGCCATCAAAAGAACGCGGGCAACTCTGGCGTTTTCGCGTGGGTGCCCGACGAAGCACTGAAGGACCTGCCACCAGACAAATTGCCAACCGGCGGAATCGAAATCCAAATGCTGGATCATGGTTACACCCAGCAATACGAAGAACGCAGCGGAAAGAAAGCGGAGTGGTTTTCAACCAACGGAGACATTTTCGCGGTTGGCTCTTCCGACATGAAACCGTTTCCGCCGCTATCGCCTAACGGTCGCCGCAGTTTCCCCTCCAAAAACCTTAGCAAAGGCGTCGGGGAGTGGAATCACTACTACATTCGTGGCATCAATGGCGAAGTTCGCTTGTGGGTGAACGGCGAAGAAGTCTCTGGCGGAGCAGAGTGCAAGCCAAGCGAAGGCTACTTGTGTTTGGAGCACGAGGGATCACCCATCAAATTCCGCAACATTCGGATTCGCGAACTGCCTTAGTCGCGACACGTTGTTCACTCGTTGCGTCAAGATTTCATAGATCCAACAGCGGCAACTCGTCACTGCTGCGTTCGGACATGCCCTGCTTGAAATGCTGTCGGCAAACGGAGACGTAGCGATCATTGCCGCCAATTTGAATTTGGTTACCGTCTTTGATCGCGCGACCGTCTGCATCGATTCTCAAAACCATCGAAGCCTTACGCCCGCAGTGACAAATCGTTTTGATTTCCGCGAGCGAGTCCGCCCAAGCGAGCAGCTGTGCGCTACCTTCGAATAGATTGCCTTGAAAATCTGTTCTTAGGCCATATGCCAGAACGGGAATATCCAATTGATCGCAGACATCGCTCAAGAGCTGGACTTGTTTGCGAGTTAGAAACTGCGCTTCATCGACCAGCACGCAACTAAGCGGCGTGTCATCATGAATCGCGTTGACGACTGAATAAAGGTTGTCCGACGTATTGAAGGTCACCGCTTCGGATTCGATCCCGATTCGCGACGTCACTTTCCCTTTGCCGTCACGTGTATCGATTTCCGGCAACAAAATCACCGTGTTCATTCCACGTTCGCGGTAGTTGTAGCTGGATTGCAGCAAAATCGTCGACTTACCGGCGTTCATCGCAGAGTAGTAAAAATACAGCTTTGCCACTTTTCTTCCGAATACGTTGGGTCTTATCGAACACGCTGGAAAATACGAATCTGTTGTTCTGAGCCAATGTAGCAGGCAGACTCCGCTCTGCCGCCTGCCCACGGTTCTGGCTTCTGCTCGTCAGGTATTCGGAAAGTGCTTGAGCGGACGGCACAGGGACTGTGCCTGCTACAAATGTGTAGCAGGCAGACTCCGCTCTGCCGCCTGCCCACGGTTCTGGCTTCTGCTCGTC
>CAYUGI010000032.1:8388-17210 GCA_964444105.1 uncultured Pirellulaceae bacterium | reverse complement strand
TCGTCAGGTATTCGGAAAGTGCTTGAGCGGACGGCACAGGGACTGTGCCTGCTACAAATGTGTAGCAGGCAGACTCCGCTCTGCCGCCCGCCCACGGTTCTGGCTTCCGTTCGTCAGGTATTCGGAAAGTGCTTGAGCGGACGGCTCAGGGACTGTGCCTGCGACACTCTTGTAGCAGGCAAACTCCGCTTTGCCGTCCGCCTGCGGTCCTGACAATGCGGGTGGAAAGGAGTGTATGCTCGAAGCGGGCGGCACAAGGGATGTGCCTGCTACACTTTTGTGGCCGGCAAACTTCGCTCTGCCGCCCGCCCGTTGGTTTGTTCGGCACGGGACTGCGTTTACTAAATCGTCTTTATCAAATTTTGGAGTCGACCCTGTCCATGAGATTGCTATTCATTGCCGCTGCATGGATTCCGTTACAAGTTGCAGTGGCCCAAGACAGCCAGTGGAAGAAGCACGTGATTCATGAAGGCGCCCAAACGATGACGGCCGTCGCGGGTGACTTTACAGGTGATGGCGTGCCGGATGTCATTGCGGACAGCGGCGAAACAACACGATTGTTTGTGGCCCCGAATTGGAAACCAATTACGTTGGACGAACACGCTGACGTCAAGACATACATTCATAGCGAGTGCTTTGATATCGATGGCGATGGCGATTTGGACTACATCGGAGCTCGTTACAACCCTGGGCAGATCGTTTGGTTGGAACAGCCAAATGACGGTGCGACTGATCGATGGCACAAACGCCTGATCGACGACACTGTCCACGGTATCCATGGGCTGATCCAAGGTGACGTCGATAGCGATGGCAAAACGGATCTCTTGGCAACCAGTGCGCAGGACAAACCACCCTACAACGAATCGTTGGCGTGGTTTGCCATTCCAGAAGATCCCCGGTCAGCTGAACGCTGGACGCCAAACATTTTTGCCAAGAAAGATGCTCCCGGACTGACCCACTACCTGGGCGTGGGCGACGTCAACGGCGATGGGCGACTAGACGCGGCGACCGGCGCAAAAGGCGGCCCGCAAGCCACATCAAAAGGCGAATGGTTTGCTTGGTGGGAAGCGTCAGTCGATCCCAAGCAACCTTGGACCAAGCATTTGCTAAGTGACAAAGAGCCCGGTGCCACCAACATTCATCCCGCCGATGTAAACGGAGACGGCAAGATGGATTTCTTGGCGTCACGTGGACACGGACGTGGTGTGATCTGGTTTGAAGCTCCCGATTGGACGCTGCACGACATCGATACCAACATCAAAGAGCCGCATTGCCTAGTAGCAATTGACATGGATGACGACGGCGACATCGATGCGGCAACGTGTGCCTACGGCGACAAACTGGCCGTTTGGTACGAGAACGACGGCAAAGGCGTCTTCAGCCGCCATGTTGTCGGCACCGATCAAGAGTCCTACGACATTCGCGCAATCGACATGGACGTCGACGGCGACTTAGATCTCCTGATTGCCGGACGCGGTAGCAAGAACGTGGTGTGGTACCAAAACCCCAAGTAGTTACTTAGAGCAGAGTTCGTTGCGCTGAAGCTCTGTTAATTCGGCGATTCCTTTTTTGGCCAGCTTCAGCATCTTAGCCAACTGGTCGTCGTCGAAGGTGGCCTCTTCGCCGGTGCCTTGGATTTCGACGAACCGGCCGCTGCCGGTCATGATGACGTTCATGTCAACGTCGGCTGCCGAATCCAGTTTGTAGTCCAAGTCCAGATTCACTTCATCGCCATGCAGACCCACACTGATGGCGGCGACGCTATCAGCCAGAGGTCCATTACCCACTGTACTGCCGGGAACCGCTTGTTCGACGGCCAACGCCAAGGCAATGAATCCGCCAGTGATCGACGCCGTGCGTGTTCCACCATCAGCTTGCAACACATCACAATCGACCACGATGGAGTTTTCCCCCAGTTTTTCCAAATCGATGATGGCTCGCAAACTGCGGCCAATCAATCTTTGAATTTCGGTCGTCCGACCGTCCACCTTGCCACTACGATCACGACGTTTGCGCGGGCTCGTGCTGCCGGGCAACATGTTGTACTCGGCCGTGACCCATCCTTTGCCCTTTCCCTCTAACCACGGTGGAACGCTGGCTTCAAGTGACGCGGCACAAAGCACAACAGTTTTGCCGCAGCGATACAAAACGCTGGCGGGATTGGATTCGAGATATCCGCGTTGGATCTCAACATCACGAAGCTGGTCGGAAGGTCGCATTGATGAAAACTTGGGTGGTGAAGCTATCGACTTCACTCTCCCTCTGGGAGAGTCGAGCTTTAGCGAGGAGAGGGTAATGCGGCTTGAACGTTGGGAAGTGATTGTCAAACACTTGCCCTCCCCGGCCGCTACTGCGTCCGACCCTCCCGCTGCGCGGGAGGGTATAAGAATAATAGGGGAAGTGCTAACGTTTCACGTTGGCCTTCATCCATTCACGATTTAGCATCCAAACCAGCAGGCCTTTTTGAGCATGCATTCGGTTGCCGGCTTGCTGGATAATATCGCTTTGGTCGCTGTCGATGACATCGTCCGTGATTTCTTCCCCACGCACGGCAGGCAGGCAGTGCAGAACACGCGTGTGGCTAGGCGAAGCTTTCAACAAGTTTGAATTGACTTGGTAATTCGCAAACGCTTGCTTCTTCTCAGCCGCTTCGGCCTCCTGTCCCATGCTGATCCAAACGTCCGTGTAAATAGCGTCTGCATCTTTGACCGCAGCAGTCGCATCGCTCACCGTTTCGATTGCTGCCTTGGGGTACTGTTTGGCAACTCGATCCAACCACGCTGAATCCATTTCGTATCCGCTGGGGCAAGCCAACGTGAATCGCATTTCCAGCATGGCACAAATGAGTGCCAGCGAATGAGCCACGTTATTACCGTCTCCAACGAAGACAAGGTGCTTGCCTTTCAAATCACCCAGCGATTCTTGGATCGTCAACACATCGGCCATTGCTTGGCAGGGATGGCACAAATCAGTCAGCCCGTTAATGACCGGCATCGCGTTAAAACTAGCTAGCTGTTCAACGCTGTCGTGACTTTTGGACCGGCAAACGACGATGTCAACGAATTGGCCCAGCACATTGGTGAAGTCCGACGCCGCTTCGCGTTGGCCCCAACCGACGTCTTCGCCAAGGAATAGGCTGCTGCCACCAAGGTGCGCCATTCCGGTTTCAAAGCTCACTCGCGTTCGAAGACTCTGTTTTTCAAACAACAGCCCAAGGACTTGCCGCTGCAAGACTTCGGGACGATCGCCAGCTTGTAGCCGTGCTTTTAAGTGCGCCGCCGTCGCCAAAATTTGCGAGAGCTCTTCGGGAGCGATGTCGAAAAGTGATAGTAGGTGCTGCATGGGATTGGCCCGATGTCGCGGAAAGCGAGAATAAAAATCTGAGTGTTACTGAGGGTTTTCAACGGCGTCGATTGATTCGTGCTCGATGTGCTGCAGTGCCGAACCGAGTCGTGACATCAGTGCGTCGCGATCGACTTGGGGAAGGACCAGTGGCAACTGTAGCCGGACGGCGGTGTCACCTGCCGATTCGATCCGCAAGCCTGACTTGGCCGCTGCGACAACAATTTCGCTTGCGCTGATATCCGTTTCGATACCGATCGTCATTCCACTGGCATGCAGATCGCGAACAAATTCAAAGCCGCCGACTTGTTCCGCCAGCATGACAGCCAGCTCTTGCGTTGCATCTGCAATCGCAATGGGCAGGCCCGCGTTTTGCATTTCTGCCAAGGTTGCCAATGCGATCGCTTTTTGCATCGGCAAATCGGCAACGGGCGTTCGATCGGCCTGGGAGACACCTGATACCAAACGCTGTGATCCAATGAACAGTCCACCAGAGAGACCACCGAAAAGACCTGCCGACAATATGACGGCATCCGCTTTGATATCTGACAGGGCAGCGAAGTAAAACGGAGCTCCCGACCCGCCGATGCAAAGCCGTGTTTCGTCAATCACCAACGCGACTTGGTGTTCGTCGCATAGTTTCTGGACGGCATGCAAGTAGTCCGGACTCAGTGCTCTGGCGGCGTCGTGAAGGTCAATTGGCGAAATCAGTACGCAAGCCGTTTGATCGTCGATCGTTGCTTCGAGTGCAGCAATGTCACCGGCCGGAACATGAGCAAATCCAGCCATCATCGGGCCGTAGCCTTCGTGCAATTCGGGACGACCGCTGGCCGTTCGACATGCCGCTGTTCGGCCATGGTCGCTACCGATCAGCGCGATCGTGCGAAAGGCATCCGGTTTCCAACTGCGGGCAAACCGGATTGCCGTTTCGACTGCCGCGTCAGCTGACTCGCATAGGACGAAATTGTCAGCCGCAACATGTTGATGCCCATCGATGACTGCCAGTACAGCTTCGGCCAACAGTCCTTCTTCATTTTCGTCGGTGTTTTCACTTGGCCTACCCAATTCAATGGGATCACCCAAGTACTCTTGGCTGGCCAACTGAATCGACTGAACGACCGAAGCATTGCCGAACCCCAGCGCGCTGGATCGTCCCGCCAACGCATCAATCAATATCGTTCCGTCGCGACCGGCGCGTTGGATTCCGGCAGGCGAACCGTCAAAGGTCTCTTGTGCATCACTCATCGTGTCATCCGTTTACTGAAGAGCATGAAAAGGGAAAAAAGCCAACGAATACAAAATGCGAAACAAACCCAGTCACCAAACCCTGGTCGTTGGTTCACGGCAAAAGTGGCGAAAATGACTACTGCCGGATTTCCGTGCCGACTCCGCTGGTCGTAAATATTTCCAGCAGTAGTGAGTGCCGAATGGCCCCATCGACGATGTGCACTTTCTTGACGCCGCGTCCCAGTGTTTCCAAACACGCCTCGACTTTGGGAATCATTCCTGCGGAGATGGTGCCGTCGGCAATCAACTTGCGAGCTTCATTCGAATCGAGCGAATCGATGATCGTGTCAGCGTCATCCTTGTCACGCCGGACACCATTAACGTCAGAGAGAAACACCAGTTTCTCGGCGCCTAGAGACTGAGCCACGGCCATCGCGGCGGTGTCCGCATTGACGTTGAAGTGCTCGCCATTGTCGCCTTCGCACATCGACGCGATCACCGGTACTTGGTCGGTATACGAGAGGCCTTCGATCACACTACGGTCGACGCGTGTCACATGGCCGACGGCGCCCAAGTCTTCACCGCTTGGCAGAACCAGTTTTTCGCCAAACAGAACATTGGTCGTGTTGAAAGACAGGTTCATCGCGCGACCACCAAGTCGCTCAATCTCTTCGGTTAGGAAAACATTGAGTTCGCCAGCCAGGACTTTTTCGACGACTGCCAATGTCGCGGGATCCGTCCAACGACGGCCATGAATGAACTTCGGCTCGATATTGGCTTCGACTAGGGCTCGATTGATTGCTTTGCCGCCACCGTGAACCAGTACCGGCTTCATGCCAACTGATTCCATGAAAATCACGTCCAACAAGATGTGCATCAACGCGTCTTCATTATCAACAATGCTGCCACCCAGCTTGATAACGGTCGTTTTCCCGCGGAACTTGCGGATCCATCCCATGGCTTCAATTAGCGTATCAGCCTTCGAGATTGCTTCTTGCACGCTGAATTCTCCGAGGAATCGGGTGGAATCGATCATGGAATCGGGGGTAGTATCCGGCAACGGAAAAACCGATCAATTTAGAGGCGGTGAGCGGTAGGGTCAATTGAGCCCAATGGTCCGCGCCGGGTTAAAAACGAGAGAAGATCCAATGAAACACACGCAATTGACTGTCGTTGGCGGCGGACAGATGGGACGAGCCCTGGCAGGCGGCATGCTCTCTGGGGGCATAATCGACCAAGAACGCATCCAAATCGTCGATCCGGATCCCGCCAGCCAAGGATGGTGGAACCAGAATCATGCTGATGTTGGAGTTACCGCCGACTTGGCTGAAGGCACAAAAAACGCAGACGTCGTCATCTTTGCAATCAAGCCAAACATCCTGCCCAAAATCGCTCAGCAAGCGGCCCGTTTTTGGGATGGAAAACTGGTCGTCTCGATTGCCGCTGGCATCAGCCTAAAAAACCTTTGTGACTGGATTGGTCACCGACGTGTTGTGCGCGTGATGCCAAACACCCCGTGCTTGGTCGGTGAAGGCGCAAGTGCATACTGCGGATGCGACGATGTGACCGAAGCTGACAAACAAGCCATTGAGTCGATGCTAGAAAGCGTTGGCGTCGCTGTCGAAGTGAACGAATCACAAATGGACGCCGTTACGGGGCTCAGCGGATCAGGCCCAGCTTACGTTTGCCTGATCATCGAAGCGCTCGCCGACGGTGGCGTGCTGAAAGGTTTACAACGACCTTTGGCAATGAAGTTGGCAACGCAAACGGTTTTGGGAGCAGCGAAGTTGGTGGCCGAAACTGGCCGGCATCCCGGAGATCTGAAAGACGCCGTCGCCAGCCCGGGCGGTACTACAATCGCGGCATTGAAAGTTCTGGAACAACATGGCTTGCGCGGTGCGCTAATCGAAGCCGTGAAAGCAGCCGCAGATCGCAGCCGAGAATTAGGTGGAGATTGATCGCGAGAAAATCGGTCCACAAACAACCATTCAGGAATAGAAAATGAACTCACCCATTATTGTTGTCGATGACAAACATCTACCTCTTTACCGCATCGTTTGGGTTGCCGACGTCCCCCACTTTTGCGGCGAAGAAGATTGCATGCACGAAGGCGATTATGAAATCCGCTTGGATGTGGTGGATCCGGATTCACTTTGGGTCAACGCCAAAGAACGTGACGCGGTCGTGGCGCAACTGAATCGCTGGTGTACCGACCCGAATGATCCAGGAGAGTTGTAGAGGCACAGCGTCTCAACGCGAAAAGCCTGTGACTTTTCGTAGGGTGGGTCGAGGAGCTTTCGCGACGCTGACCCACCAACGTAAAAACACCGACAGAAATGGTGGGTTAGCGCGGCTGTCGCCTCTCGACCACCCTCCATATCTAAAAACTCGCTGGTGTTTTGCGATAAAAGATGCGAACAGCTTTAGGCGGCCAATGCAACGCTATCTTGCCTCGTCGCACGCCGACTGAGCAAACATAGAAACGCTGACGCACAGACTAATATTATCAGCCCCACAAACACCATCACACCAAGCGCGCCCAGACGATCACGAACGTTGATCTGAGTCCACGCGTTCACGATTTCTGATTGCACTTCAGGCTCGAACGTCAGTTCGACGGCAAGTTCATAGTGCGGTGTGCCTCCCTTGGTTACTGAACCTTGATAGGTCCGCGAAACGAGCCGCTGCTTAATCCACTTGTCGTTGATGGGATAGAAGTCGAACCGATCTGATTTCGATCGGTACTTCACGTAGGATGCAACGGCGGCGCGGCGCATCAGGGCAAGTTCCTCGCGGCACTTCTCCAAGGTCTCTGCGGGCTCCGTCACTACTACCCAAGTGTGTGGCTCTGATTCCAGGTTCGGCGAATCATCAAGCCAGGCTGGGCGGTCCGACGGATACTCGACATGCGAAAGCGGTGGTCGCGAAAGCTCTTTCGTGTCCGCTACCTTGCCTGCTACTTTTGAGACATCTCCAGCGTGATCGCTGTCGGCCGCGAAAGCCACCGTCGATGCCAACGCTAACATGGCGAGGCAGGCGGTTCCTGAGTGCAACATTTCTTTCATGTGATGAACTCCCCAGTCGTCTGATGCGATGGGTCACTTGTGGGCGGCTGGGTAGGCGGGGTTA
Organism: uncultured Pirellulaceae bacterium; assembly: GCA_964444105.1. Lineage (GTDB taxonomy): Bacteria > Planctomycetota > Planctomycetia > Pirellulales > Pirellulaceae > K23-9. The sequence continues at coordinate 9,512 of CAYUGI010000032.1, read as the reverse complement.
GACCAGGCGATTGATTGACACGTTGACTCTTGTTTCTTCTCGCCGCTTTGGGATCAACCCAAGGTGCAGACATTTGCACGGCAATCGCGATACCGCCGGCCATCAACATGCCGTATGGCTGTGGAATCGGTAGCACTTGATGAACCGCCCAAGCGGTCACCACAGTCACCGCTACGCTCCATAGGCTCAGCCGCGTCCTGCGAAGTGGATCCACTGGTTTCCACCACCGAACGGCGATAAACAACAAAGCAAAGTGCGCCATCAAAGCGGATGCTCGCGGCGTGTGATCGTCCAAATACAGTGCCTGGGGCAACGTCATCACGTTGACGTCACGATCCATGCCGACATTGATCGGCAAAATCAAAAATTCGGCAAGACTATAAGCTGCGACACCGACTCCAGCCCCGATGCCCGCCATCACAAGGCGACGCGGAAGTGCCTCGCCTTCGTCACGCTCCCAGAGTTTTCCCATGGCAAGAATCGACAGGGCGCTGATCAATACGACCATCGCCATCCATCCAAACGGTGCCAATTCGGTTGGTGTGACGTCGCCCGTTCTTAGGCCAATGACACCCGCGACCGTCATCATCGCGATGACAGTGAACGTGGCAGCAATCCATGACGTGCTCAATTCGGCGATGCGATGAATGGAACGTTTCGCACGCAAGTCCGTTCGCATGTAATTGCGCCACTGAACTTTGGTGGTTGGTCGCGCCGGTACACCGGCAGCCGTTGCGATTCGCTGTGCCTGCGCGTACGAAGGTTGCTGCCGCACGTGCAACACCATTTGTCGAATGATGTAGTAGGGCACATAGAAAATCCCCAGCACCGACAGCACGGGAAATAACCAACTTGTGTTGAGTACCAAAGTAACGATAACGATTGCCGTAATCGCTTTTTTGACTTTGGGCGATCGATCCAGCGTACCCCACCAACGCTGCAAATCGCTTGCGCTTTCGCGGACGGCTCTGGCGAAAGGTTCGGCGCGTTTTCCGGCCGCAGACGTAAACGCAGGATCAATCGATGAGAGCAATCCCGCGGGAATCGTATTGCTTGATTCATAGCTGCCGGTTGCAGGTTGCACAAATCGAGCTACCGGTTCGCTGTACGACTTGCTCGTGCCA
>CAYUGI010000032.1:0-8288 GCA_964444105.1 uncultured Pirellulaceae bacterium | reverse complement strand
CAAACGCAGCCGAAGCCTCAAACGCAGCCGAAGCCTCAAGCGGAGCGGATGCCAGCACACTCGCGTCGGCAAGTCCAAGTGGCATCAACATCTCGGCGACCGTCGAGGGACGTTGGCCAGGATCTTTGGCCAAAGACTGAGCGATGACGCTTCGATACGGCTGAGGAACTTTGCTTAAGTCTGGTGATGCTGTGAGATGTTTGACAATGATCTCGTGACAACTTTCGCCGTCAAAGGGAACTTGGCCAGTCAGCAACTCGTAGAGAATGATCCCAAGCGCGTAGATGTCGATCTCGCGACCGTACTTTCCACGACCAATCTCGGGGGCCATGTAGTGAAACGTGCCGACGCTTTCGGTATGTCCGCCTCGATGCGACGCCGAAATGAATTTGCTCAATCCGTAGTCGCCAACTTTGACAACTCCCAAATCATCAAAAACATTGCCGGGCTTTAAGTCACGATGCACCAAACCGGCCGAGTGCAAATGCTGAACGCCTGCCGCGATCGCACCGAACCAACGGCGTGCTTCGGCCTCCGACAGTCCATCGGGAGACTGATCTAAAACCTGTCGCAGATTGAGGCCGGCAATGTACTCCATCACGACCCAAGCTTGGTCCTCTTCGTCGTGGCAAATATCAAACAGCGAAACAAGGTTGGCGTGTTTCAAGTTCAAACAATGCGACACGCCGCGAAGTTCGACTTCCAGGTTTCGCTGGATCCGTTTCAGAGCGACTTCTTTGCCAGCCTCACTGACCGCGAAATACACCTCACCAAATCCACCCACACCCACGCCACGACGAATCGTGTAGGGCGGCAACGGCTTGGATCCCGGAGGGTAAGTGAAAGACATCGGACGGATGCCAGCAGATTTGGCGTTGGGGCTATGGATTGACGGGGACTCTGGCATCGTTTCGTGCAAATACCAACTTGCGGACTCTGATGCACCAACCGGAGCGGTCTCGAGGTCGACCAATTGACCAGCCAGTGGGTCAACCTGGGACGACAGCGATTTACCATCCCCAGACGCAGTTGGATCTAGTTTACCGAGGATAAAGGACATGAATCGATGTTTCCGTGCAGAAAAACCGCTTTGGCGGCGTGATTGAACGCCTTTTTTGCCTAACCATCTGGCACAGCGATTGCCAGAATCGGGCGCGCTTTTCTGCTGAGGATCTGTCGGCAAATCCAGCTGGGAATCCGACGGGGTAGCATCATCGGCTGGCGAGAATCGAATTAAGTTCATGCCGACTCCAGCGTCATTTCGAGAGTTCCGACCGTGATACGCTGCCCAAAAGACAGTTCGTTGGAACGGTCTTGATTCTTCCGTTTTGATTGCCATTTTCCTTCACGTCGCAGCAAGATGATCTGTTCGTCTGTTTCCGTCGCCCGGATATGACAATCTTGACCTGGCCCAATCAACAACAGCTGGTCAACCAGAATCACGCCATCAACATGCCCGTCAAAACGGTGCGGGCCTCGCATCGCAAGTGAGGCCGAGTTGCATAGCGGACTGGGGCATGTGAGCGTCATCTGGGCGGAGCCGCCAATGGGCAAGGGGGTTCCTGATCGAACCAACACACCGGCCTGCTGTTCATCGGAATGCCAAAAGTAGTCGGCTGATTGCCGAACAATCCTGCCAGCCCGCCGCGGCCAATCGGCTCGCACGCAAATGTCCGCAGGAGAACTGCCTGAAAAACCTCCTACCGTCCAACTGTCACCATCGATCAGCAAAAAACCACCGCATCCATCAATCCATAGCTTCCAACACGAAGCTGGCGGTGAATCACTTGCGGGGTTTCTACTCGCTGACACAGATCAGCCTTCAGTGACAGAGTTCAATTGTGGAGTGTTTCTTCAAAATGACAGTTTACTTCGCCCTGCCATCCAGCACCGGGCGAAGTAGCGGCCAGTTGGTTTGCCCTCACTCGCTACGACGCAAGCTCCCCCGAAGGAGAGCCCCGAGGAAAAGCGTTGTCTAGCCAGCCTCATCCTCAGTCCAATTGAATGGCAACCATCGAGCCCGTTTGATCCTTGTCGCCGAAGTACGATGCGATTTCATCCAGCAAATTCTCATCGCTAGGTTCATCCAAATCGATCTCGCCGAAGTAATCCGCGTCAACACTCATGGTTTCCTCTTCAACGTCGATTCGTGTCGCGATCGTATCGAGCAAACCACGTGTTTGCGAAAGATGACTGTCATCCAAGTTTAGTTGGCTGCTGGTCTGAGCAACACGTAAGGCTCCCAAACGTGCCTGCAAGTTTTCAACTTCGACTTCCAGCTGCCGCTTAGCGCTTAGCATGGCATCCATCCGCTCGTGAGCTGCCTTAAGCGACGCCTGCCTTGCAGCCAGCATTTGCTGCAGCTTGTCAGCAGTCGCCTCTCGCGTTTTGAATCGTTTGAATCGATTGCTCAAGTCGTCTTTCACCTGGCTGACGGTGTAGGTCCGACTTCCGTAGGTGTACGATTTACTGTCACCTTTCAGATCCTCGGTTAGTCGTTGGATGTCAGACTGGGCTTTGGCAAGACGCTGGTCCGATTCGGCAAGCTGTTTGGCCAATCGGCTTACCTCAATCTTCTCACGTGCAATTCGTTTCGCGTTGACTTCGATCTCAGGTTTCAAGTCCGTGATCATTTGGCGAGCTCGATTTAGCTCCCATTCCATCGGCACAGTGTCACCAGCACTGCTACGAATCCAGTTAGCGCCGCATTTTGCGTAACTCAGTAAAGGTCCGCCGACTGTGACGCTGGAAAGAAGGGCGAGTGCGCCGCCGGTTACGATGATTTTCTTCAGCATGGGTCTGCTCCTGGCAATCGGATTTGCTGGTGTGTGAATGGGAGTGTTGGATGCAACAAGCCAAACAACCTCAGCTCGTGATCCATAAACACCCATTCGCGGCCAGTTGAACAATCTTGGCTGAACTTTGAAAAAATCATGGCCTTGCTCCATCAAACGTTCCCCTTTCGGTGTAATCCGATGGATGCTACCGTCCAAGAGAGCCTACTGGGCCGGATTAACGCTTTGTTGGACATTTAGAGGCTTATAATTACACTAAGAGCCACTCAGGAGACGATTTAAAGCGTAGATGCCTGCCGTGTTGGCAAATCGCGACAGTGGTGTCGCAAAAAAGAGGCACTTGGATGGACGACCGCAAACCAGCAATTATTGGCTAAAGCCAATGAAGACAGGTACTTACGGTCAATAGCGGTAAGCCGGTTGATGTTTCGGCACATCGATTGCGGTGAACCATAGATACCAAAACGGGCTCTCAATGACCGAGAGCCGGCTTTGCTGACAAACGAGTCACTCGTTCGCACGGGAGCTGGTTTGTGGACAAAATCATTGCAATGGAATGCCTAACCGGAGACCCCTCCGATGCCAACTTCAACTGAAAACCCGAAACCTGATGATGTTCGCCTAGAAGGTGAACACTGGGATGAGCTGATTGCTGTCCTGAGCCCTAAATCGATCGAATCGCTGGATTCGTTTGACTCGTGGGTTAGTGAACAACTTTCGGATCTCGAATCGAAGCTGGCTGAGTTTTCGTCGCCCAATGCGATTAAGAAATCACTTCGCGGGTAGATCGCACGCTCGGTAGGTAGCCTTCCGAACCAAGGCGTTTCCCTTTGCACTAAACTCATCGCTGATTTTCCGCTCACTCCTTCTGTGTTTGGCCAAGTTCAGCGATGAAGTTTCTTAGCGTAGCTGCCATCTTTCTGGCGACTCTTTACTCCCTTTCTTTCGACGCTTCCGCTCAAGGTGTCATTGCCACGTTGCCCGCCGAACCGATCACGGATTGGTCGCAGGAAGCTTTCTGGGAAACATCAAGCGGCAGTCCAGCAAGTCAAAGCTGGGACTTTGTCGATGGCGAAATTCGACTTGCGCGTCCGCGTGGCGGAAGCGGTGACCTGGTGACACCCGCGTTGCCTCCAAACTTTCAGCTGTCTTGGCAATGGAAACTCACCGAAGGAACGAATACAGGCCTGAAGTACCGTGTTCGTCGCTTCGGCAAATCGCTGTTCAACAACAAGCGATTGGGAATCGAGTATCAGATCATCGACGACAAGCCAGACAGCAAATCCAAAGGCAGTACCGCATCGATTTATGATCTGGTTGCCCCAGCAAAAAAAGAATCGCTGAAACCTGTCGGCCAATGGAATCAGGCGCGCGTGGTCGCAGTCGGGGATCGAATCGAACACTATCTCAATGGACAGCTCGTCACTGCAGCAACAACATCTGGACCAAACTGGGACGCCGCGATTGCGATGAGCAAGTTCTACGGAACAAAAGAATTTGGGCTCCCAAAGGATAGTGATCGCATCCTACTGACCGACCACGGCGGCAAAGCGGCTTTTAAGGACTTTCAGTTCAAAGAACTCGACGCGCCCAAACCGAAAATCGAGGTCGCTACGACGCAAGCTCCCTTCTTGGGAAACGCAATACGAAACAGTTGGGCGGACCAAGACTCAATCGTCATTTGGACTCGCACGACGTCACAGCCCAATATGACACTCGACGGGCCAAACTTCATTCCGCTTAGTAGGAAAGAAGCCAGCCAGTTGGCCAAGGAGAGCAACGAGCGCAAGTTGATGAAGGCTCAAATCCCCGCTGGCGTGCAACTCAACGAAATGTTCGGCGCATGCCCGGGCGCGGTGGGGCAAGTTCGCTTGAGCTATTTCCCGCTCCCCAAACGTAAACCGATCCTTCATACCGATTGGGTGACGACGAAGGCCGAGACGGATTTCACGGCGCAGTGGAAAATCGAGGGACTGAAAGCTGGAACTCAATACGCCGCCGTCGTACAGGCTCGCGGAATCGAAAGCGAAGACCTCACTGCGGTGTTCCGCGGGAGCTTTCGCACGGCACCCGAAGCGAAAAAGATCGCACAAAAGAAGAAGCCGAAAAACGTTCAGTTTTGTATCACGACCTGCCACGATTTTCTCCGGCGTGACGACGGAAATGACGGTCACAAAATCTACCCCGCAATGACCGAGATCGACCCTGACTTTGTGGTTCATGCAGGAGACATTGAGTACTACGACAAGCCCGACCCTTGGGCGATGACTAAGCCGCTAATGCGATTTAAGTGGCAACGTATTTTCGCGCTTCCCAATAACCGTGCGTTCTATTCCAACACGACCAGCTACTTCTTGAAGGACGACCATGACACCTTAATGAACGATTGCTGGGCCGGGCAAACCTATGGGAGTGTGTCGTTTGAAGAAGGCGTGCAACTTTTTAACGAGGAACAATTCCCGTCGCTCTCACCCCGTTACAAAACAGTCAAATGGGGACAGGATCTGCAGATTTGGTTTTTGGAGGGACGCGACTACCGCAGTTCTAACAAAATGCCCGATGGTCCGAAAAAGACCATTTTGGGCGAACAACAGAAAGCTTGGCTGTTTCGCACGCTGGCAGAATCAACTTCGAAATTCAAATTAGTGATGAGCCCCACCCCCATCGTGGGACCGGACCGAACAAACAAATCAGACAATCACGCCAACGAGGTGTTCGAGCATGAGGGGCGAGAAATGCGCGAAAAGCTAGCCGCAATCCAGGGCGTTGTTGTGTTTTGTGGCGATCGACACTGGCAATACGCTTCAGTCGACGAAAAAACTGGTCTTTGGGAGTTCGGTTGTGGACCGGGAAGTGAGAAACACCAACTAGGATGGAAGGTGGGCGATGAACGTCCGACGCACCGCTTCTTGCGAGTGAAAGGCGGCTTTTTATCCGGCCATTTGACCTACCCATCTCCTCAGAAACAGCCGAGACTAACGATTCGGCATCATGGGGTGACGGGAAAACACGAAAGCAAATTCGTTTTCCCCGCTCGAACGCAAAACGACGCCGATCCCACCTCCAAGACGACTCCCGCCCGCAACGATCGCACCCCCATCGATCCCGCCCCAAAGACTGCGTCTCAAAGGCAGTCTGAAACAACCAATGACACCAACTGATTCGCTACGCGATGGAATCCCTCTCAAGTTGAGTAGGCCTGCGCGCGGCAGTTTTCTTGCTTTGGTGATGCTGGCCTTCGCTGTCTGTGCAATCGCCAGCGCTGGTGAAACAGTAATGACGGAGGCGGAGACGCGGCGACTATTGATTGATGGCGAAGTACTTGATTCCAAGACAAACCTGCCAATCGGTTCTTTCCGAGTCATTCCGGGCGTGCGCTACAACCGAGCACCGGGTACGCGAAGCAATTTGGCGGTTTGGCAGCCGCACATGATCCGCGAGATGAGCGACGGTGTTTTTCAATGGCCTCGGACACGTGGCTACGACGAAATGCGGTTTCGTATCGAAGCAAAGGGCTATCGAGCAGCGACCACGACCTGGCTTGGAAAAGGTGGCCCTCACCTGCGAATGAAAGTTCACTTGAGGCCTGATGCCGGGATCGAAGGCATCGTCGTGACGCCGAAAGGTTCTCTTGCCAAGGGCGCCGTCATCGCGATCGGTTTGCCTAATCGCAGTATTCGCTTGGACGGAAAGAAAATCGTCGGACACAACGATGCCCCGTTGGAACGTTTGAGCGACCAATGGCGAAAACCACCAACGGTCCAAGCCGATGACGAAGGCGTATTCATCCTGCCTTACGAAAGTGATCCGTCCGCCGTCCTTTGTGTTGTGCACAAAGACGGTTACTTGGAAGAGCCTTTCCTTGAATGGGCTTCACAAATCGAAGAAGCAACCGACCCGGTCGTCATCCAATTGGAACCGTGGGCAAGAGTCAAAGGCCGCGTGTGGTGGAAAGATCGCCCGGGTCAAAAAGCATCTGTCAGTGTGACAATCAATCGCTCCGAGCCTTACCCGGGCATCGTCGAAAGCAATGTGAAAGTTGAAACGGATCAGCAAGGCAATTTCCTCTTTGCTCACGTACCCCCTGGTTCGCTCCAGGTAGGCCACCTCGTTGCGATGCAAGACTCTAAAACCAGTACGCTGAGCAATACCGCGTTGGAATACCCCCAAGATCAATTGTTTCTCAAGCCAGGCGAAACGAAGAACGTCGAATTTGGCGGCGAAGGAATTGAAGTGATCGGAAAGCTGACGGGCTTGGCTTCTTACGAGGGAGTTACGTTATCGATTTGCCCCCCGGCACCTGACGTTTGGAAAGTTCAACGTTTCGGCGGAAACAACATCGCCAACGACCAGCAGAAATCGTACGCGGCCTTACGAAAGTCGGACTACGCGTCACTTTATTTTCGAGATTCGCTGCCGGTCGCCGAAGATGGCAGCTTTCGAATCAAAGATGTCATGACGGGACAATACAATGTTTGGATCAAAGGTGCCTCGGGATCATCGCGATTCAATATGACCGATGCAAAGCAAAACCTGCTGGATATCGGAGAAATCAAAGTGCAGCCGCCGCCCGTGGTTCCGCACTTGCCGGTCCTGCCTGATCTGCGCAAGCCTGATCGACGCAAAGCCAACTGACGCTCGTTAGGTATCAACCGAAGTATTCCTGAGTTAACTCGTTTCGCGTGATGTCCATGTTGTCCAGAACTAAGCTTTCGCGTCGTACATTTTCGAGTCGTGCGTTGTCGAGTCTCGTGTTTGCAATCTGCTTCGTTATCGCAAGCTCTGTCACAACCGATGCTGCGGACGTGCGTTTTAATCGCGATGTTCGTCCGATCCTTTCGGATCATTGTTTCGCGTGTCATGGCCCAGACGAAAATGATCGTCATGCGGATCTACGTTTGGATACCGCCGACGGCATTGGGCAAGCGGTCAATCTCGACGCGGAGGATGCCGAAGAATTGGCAGCCAGCGAGCTTGTGCTTCGCATCTTGTCAGACGATCCCGACACTTTGATGCCGCCCCCAGAATTTCACAAACCGCTTTCCGCCAAACAAATCGCGACACTGAAAGAATGGGTGCTCAGCGGCGCTGAATTCCAAAAACACTGGTCGTTCATTCCACCCGTACGTCCCGATGGGTACCCGACCGCTTCGACGCCGATCGATGTTTTTTTAAATCGTCGCATCAAGCAAGTTGGGCTCACGGCGACCGAGCGAGCTGATCGTCGCACACTACTCAGACGCGTTTGCTTGGATCTGACAGGCCTGCCGCCGACCGAAGGACAGATCGATGCGTTTCTTAGTGACGAAAGTAGCAACGCTTATGAAAGACTCGTCGATTCGTTGCTTCAGACCCCGCAGTACGGCGAGCAGATGGGCCGTTATTGGCTGGACCTCGTTCGGTACGCCGATACACACGGACTACACCTCGACAACTATCGCGAAATGTGGCTTTACCGCGATTGGGTCATCGATGCATTCAACGACAACATGC
>CAYUGI010000031.1:18339-39918 GCA_964444105.1 uncultured Pirellulaceae bacterium | reverse complement strand
TCGCAGAGAATTACCCCGCGATCAGTTACACCGCCGTTTTCGCAGACGATTTGCCTTCGCCACAAATCCGAATTGCGAAGACGAAACCAGAAGTCCGTCGCCAATTCCTCGATCGTCTACCCAGCGTCCCATGGATTCGCAACCATCGAATCGATCTACCAGACCTGAGCAAAAGCCAAGCATCCGAAGACCACTTCGACGCATTGATGGCCGCCCTAGCGCAGGTACGCCTATTAATCGAACAGATCCCCCTGACCGATCAGGAAACAACGGACCCAATCGCAGAAGGCGGCATCTTGTTAAGCAACATTTTGTCCAGCAAAGCGGCCGGCTAACGCCAGAACGACACCCGCAACTTCACTCAAACGCGTGCGGGAGATTCGAGTCTAAGCCCAAGAGCTTCCACAAGAAAACATAGCAGCCAAAGAACGCTCGCTCCGGCGTCGGCCACCGGTGCGGGAAAGCAAAACTCGCATCGGTTTCAACCACCTACGGTGTTCTGATGATCTCGAAACTAAGATAGGTTGGTCCAAACCTATGCAGGATGAGAGTGACGGAGCCGACTTGCCTTACGGCGACTTCTATTCCGTTGGCCCGACGAACCAAGATGAGTCAGCGCTACCTTGCGAATACCGATGATCTTGCTCTCGGTCACTCAATTTAGTAACTCTCTTTTCGGATCGGGGATTCCTCGGCCCACCTTCGAGAACCTGCGGTGTAGACTGTAAGAAACCCTGTCTTGAGGTCAAATTCGGCGTTTAATGTGGCCACTGCCCAACAAGTGAAATCTCTCGTACGTAGCTTTACCGCTGGTGACGACGAACATTTCGTCACTGTAGCGCTGCAAATCGCTGCGCAGTCAGCAAAGCGTGGGAATGGAAAGCTGGCACAGGAACTTCGCGATCTGGTCGATGAGGTGAAACGCCGACAAAGCCACGATCGACAATCAAGTCCGGTACCGATTGCTCGGCCCTCCGGTGATCTTGCTGGCCTTTTGGCAACAAGTTTTCCGAAGACACGCCTTTCGGAAATGGTTCTCGTGAAGGAAACACTTGCACCTTTGTCCCGAGTCATCCACGAATACAGGCATCAGGACAAACTGCGGAGCCACGGGTTGTCGGCTCGGCGAAAACTACTTTTAGTTGGTCCGCCAGGCTGTGGAAAAACGATGACGGCATCTGCGATTGCGGGAGAGCTGCATCTGCCATTGTTCTCGGTGCAGTTACATGGACTGATTACAAAGTTCATGGGCGAAACATCCGCCAAGTTGCACCAGCTGTTCGAGGCAATGCATCAGACGCGCGGAGTTTACTTTTTTGACGAATTTGATGCGATCGGTTGTGATCGCGGCGCTTCAAACGACGTGGGTGAGGCACGCCGAATTCTCAATTCCTATCTTCAATTCTTAGAACAGGACGACTCGGATAGCTTAATACTGGCGGCGACGAACTACGCAGAAATGCTCGACGACGCCCTGTTTCGTCGATTTGACGATGTGGTTCGCTACACTCGACCGTCCAAACAAGAAGCGGAAGCCTTGATTCGCAACCGCTTGCATCCTTTCCTTCCCTCCCGAGTTGGATGGAAGAAGCTACAATCTGTAGCGGAGGGGCTGAGTCATGCCGAGATAGCTCGGGCGTGTGATGACGCCGCCAAACAGTGCGTGATCGACGACGAGGAGAAAGTGACAACCTCCCAATTGGCAGACTTCTTATCCGAACGTCAGAAAGCTCGATCATCAAACGAATAACTTCTCGTTGTTGAAAGAGCATCGTCGATGGCACCGCTTCCGCATTTGTTCCCCAAAGGAACCGTTACGACTGAAGACTACGTCTATCCGCGCGAGGTTCGCGGTGGACCAGTGTTTTCGACACCTCCCCGCGACCGCATTCCTCACGCCGAAGACTTGTTAGGTCAGATCGGCTTGTTGGAGGCTTCTGATGATGAATTGGAACAAGGTTCAGCGGTCGAACGAGCGATGTCAGTTAGTGGCAAGGTGATCGAATTTTCGGGAGATCCCGGTTTTGATCTCAAGAGCGACAGCCTTGGTTTCCGACCAAGCGGGATCGAACTACGGTCCGTTCGTCGGGACGAAACTGGTGCTGTGCATGCAACCGTATTCGTTCCCGAGGGCAAGATGGGGTTCTTCGTCAAGCGTTGTGAGCAGTACGCCACGGATGAGACAAAGGGAAAAGAGCCGCGTCCAGTGAATCAAGATTTAATTGAGGGAATCAGCCAAATTCGCCTCGCATCACTGAAGTCATTCTGGAGTGATGCGGGTCCATTTCCAGCAGATGAAGAGGTACAGCTTTGGTGGGAACTTTGGCTAAGTAGCGTTTCTGACGAGAACGTTGCCGAGAGCTTCCGTCATGAGGCGGAAGAACTAAAGATTACGGTCGCAAGCGAAGTACTTCGTTTTCCAGAACGCATGGTAGTTTTGGCGCGAGCGACCGTCAGTCAGCTCACAATAGTTCCCAATCTATTTGAGTGTTTGGCCGAAGTGAGGTTGGCGAAGCTGCTATCAAGCGAGCTTCTGGCACTGCCCCCGCGCGAACAAGCAGAATACATCGACGACGCACTCGGTCGCATTACGTTCGCTTCACCAACTGCGCCAGCTGTTTGCCACTTAGACACCGGTGTCAATCGCGAGCATCCGCTTTTGTCCGACGCGATCGACGAACAGCATCTGTTGACGGTTAACCCAGATTGGTCGCCTGTCGATCGCGTAGGCCATGGAACTGAAATGGCAGGGATCGCACTCTTCGGTTGCCTAACAGAAATCATCAATCAACCACATGCAATCTCGCTATCACATCGCATTGAATCCGTCAAAATCATTGGGCTAGGCACCACGAATGATCCCGCGCTCTGGGGAGCACTGACGCAGCAAGCTGCAAATCGCATTGCTATTGCATCACCAACGAACAACTCTCGCTGTTTTTGCCTTACCGTCACAGCCCAAGCTCGGGACGAAGGATATCCATCTTCCTGGTCGGCGGGACTCGACCAATCTGCAGCAGCTATGGATGAAGAGAACGATCATCGGCTTTACATCGTTTCCTCTGGGAATCTCTCGCTCGAACAACGGCGCGACTATCCCGACCGCAACTTCGTTGAGGGGATTGAAGATCCAGGGCAAAGCTGGAACGCGATTACGGTCGGAGGATTCACCGAAAAGCAGTCGATCCGCCAAACCGGTCTGGAAGACTGGGAAAGGCTTGCGGTCGGTGGATCATTGAGCCCTGCCAGCCGAACTTCGCGTGTTTGGGATGACAAGAGTTGGCCGATTAAGCCCGAAATCGTCATGGAAGCTGGCAACATGATCCGCAATCCGACGACCGGCGATGCCGACTTCGCCGATGATCTGTCGTTGCTTACCACCCGTGTCGATCCCGGCGGAAGTTTATTGACGACAACGGGAGACACTAGCGCCGCCGCCGCGCTGGCATCACGATTCGCTGCGCGTTTATGGGCTGAGTACCCGAATATGTGGCCTGAGACGATCCGTGCGCTGACAATCCATTCCGCGTCATGGACAGATGCGATGCACTCACAAGTGGCAGGGCAAAGTAAAGAAACCTTGTTGCGAACCTTCGGCTACGGAGTTCCTGACTATGGCGTGGCGTCACGAAGTGCTCAGAACGCGGCAACAATGATAATTGAATCAGAAATGCAACCGTTCATAAAGACACCGGCAAGGGTAAAAACCAAGGATATGCACTTCCATCGACTCCCGTGGCCCGGGTCAGTTTTAGCAAGTCTCGGCGAAGCCGACGTTCGCATGAAGATCACATTGTCGTATTTCATTCAACCAAGCCCCGGTCGTCGTGGCTGGACCAAGAAGCATCGTTACCAATCTCACGGACTGCGTTTCGATGTAAAACGCCCCGCCGACACGGATGCTGAGTTCAGAAAACGACTCACAGCTTCGGCACGCGCGGAAGATGAAGGCTATCAGTCCGACCAGGACGATCGCTCGTGGTTGATGGGAAGAAACCTTCGGTGCAAAGGCTCGATTCATTGCGATACTTGGATCGGTACTGCCGCCGATCTCATGGCTGCAAATCTAATTGCGATCGTGCCAGTAACTGGCTGGTGGAAGGAGCGACCCCACCTCGGGTACCACGACCAGAAGACCCGATACTCTCTGGTTGTTTCGATCGAAACTGATGATGTAGAAACCGATCTCTACACGCCGATTATGACCGAGATGGCGATCGCAAACCCGGTTTAGATACCATATTTCGCCTTGTAGACGTTCCCGTAGAGACTTCCGATAACTCGTTTGATCAACGCCCAACGACCGGTAAGCAAAACACAGCTCAAGCTGCAAGACTGGCCGCCTCTCCAGCACGCACCGGTGGCCGACGCCGGTCCACTCTTCGCATTCTTCATACGCATCTTGCTTCATCGACCGGCTCTGTAAACGTCCCAAGCAATTTGGATCGCTTTGCTTCAAAAAAGGCAACGAGTTTGCATGTCATTGATCCTGCTGCTGGCATTGCTTTTGCAAGATGACACCGCGTCATGTCGTTCCCAAACCTCAGTCAATGTTTAAGCGAGGGCCTCGATTGGCTTGAAGCTCATTGGTCCTGGGTAAAGTCAAATCTGAATCGATGGCGAACTTGCCGAATAGGCATTTGATCCAGATGCGGTGAAATCAGTGTTCGGTTAAGCTGTTGGACCATCCTGACTTTTTGCAACGCACCACTCAGCTGCATCAACGACTGTGCGTCGCAGACCTCTAGGCTCCACTATGAAGAAACATGAATGGCGTGAGACGACAGAAGAGGGTGCGACTCGTTTGGTCGTTGCTATGCGGCATGCTGGTAAATGGCAGCTTCGTTCTAAACTGAAGAAAGAAACGGAGTGGACGCAGCATCCGATCATGTCGCTGGAAGATCTTGAGACTTTGCACGACATCGTCGAACGCAAATACCGACGTAACCGATTGCCTCACGAACAAGTTTTGGAACTGGAAGCGCTGATCGAACAAGCGCAAGCCCGAAAGTAGTGTGGCGCGGATTTTGTGTTTCGTGAAGCTATTGCGTGGATGCGATTTTACAAAACAATCCATGATTCAGCGGAAGGGTGCGGAACATGTGGAAAGTTAGAACTGAAGTTCTGCTGCTCTTATCGATCGCACTCGGTTCAGTCGTCTGCGATCGCACGCGTGGCCAGGATGCGAAGAGCCTGCAAACTGGTGGCGACGATTTGACTGTGCTGGTGGTGCGCGGCGGACATGCGTATGACACTCCGGCCTTCGAGCAGATGTGTGGTGAACTGGAAGGCATGAAGTGCGACCTGGTCCTAACGGCTCATTTTGAGAGGATGACAGCCGAAGAGATTCAGGACAAATACGATGCACTTCTATTCCTGACCCAGAACAAGAAATACACGACCGCGGATCGAGATCGCAAGCGGTACATGGCTCTTGCTGATCGAGGCGTCGGCATGGTCTTTTTGCACTTCACGTTGTCGTCTGAACCAGAGTGGGATGAGTACCATGACTTGGTCGGCGGTAAATGGTTTTTGAAGAAGTTCGAGAAAAACAAGTCTTTGCATTCGACCTACTTCACCGACATGACGGTGGACATCAAGGTTCTTGATGCCAATCATCCAACCACCGTCGGATTGAACGACTTCACGATGACCGATGCGTTCTACGGCAACATCCAAATCGAATCAAACGTGAAGCCTCTGCTAGGCGCCGACCGCCCTGAGATTGCCGAGACAATCGCTTGGACTCATCGATACCGAAAATCGAAAGTCGTTTACCTTATGCCCGGCCTTACCGAAAAAGCCTACCGGAATGACGCGTATCGAAAGTTCTTGGCGAACTCGATTAAGTTTGTCGCCGTTGCTGAATAGGACGGAGAACGAGGAAGCGAATAAAATTCGATCGTTGGATCTTCAACTGACTTTTCTCTTTGCATTGAGCTTTCTCACTGCACAGCAAACAGCTTTGCTCAAAGGACAGATTGGGTCGCGTGCTACTTCTCTTTTAGTTTTGAGAGAGCCTCTTCGCCTCGTTCGCTGACTGCGTAGACGAATCGCATCAGGTCCAGGAATTCTTGTCTTGTTTGCAGATTGTTCGCTAAGCCGGCCGGCATGGTACTGACTTTGGACTGCATGAAGTCGTCCAGGTCTTCTTTGCGATAGGCCAGCAATTCGTTGTTGTTGGCCAAGTCGCGCAGTGTGATCTTGTCATCGTCTTCGCTGACTCGTACGCCGCTTCGCATTTTGCCGTCGAACGTCATCACCATGATCGATTCGTAGCCTTCGCGAATGTGCTTGGACGGATGAAGCACTGATTCGACCAAGTAGTTATCGTTGACCTTGGCGTGCCGCTCGGTCAGCTTTGGTCCCAGGTGCGCACCATTGGCGGGATCATGGCAATTTGCACAACTGACCTTGGTGTTGTAGAAGATTTTCGCGCCGGCCTTGGCTCTGCCGCTTCTGCGAATGTCGGCCGCCAAGATGTCGACGTCCTCTGATTCGAGCTGCGCCGCCAAGGTGACTTTCTGTGGCGTGACCGATTTCGGATCGGGAAGCGGCTGGCCCTTTGGCACAACGACCAGCTGGCCTCGCATCGCTTGCCAATGACCGGGGAACGTACACATGAACGGGTACGCGCCGGGTTCTTCGGGAACGATGAACTTGGTGCTGCTCTTCTTTTTTGGAAAAACGACTGCCGTGTGAGTGATCACCTCGGGTACATCAGGAACGTATTGTCGGTCAAACGCGGTCGGATCGTTCAGCATTTTGAACGACAACTGCCCGACTTTTTCGTACGCCCCCGGCTGCACCAACACCAAGTTGTGGGGCATTCCATCGGCGTTGACCAGTTTCAATTCAATCGCTTCGCCCGCATGGGCGACCAAGGTCGTCTTGTCGTAACGGATGCCTGCGACCGCGTTGAGTGTCAACGTACGCGACGTCTCGAGTTCCGGATCGTGGCCTTTCAGGACGACTTTCCCTGGTTCTTTGATTCGTAGAGCAAGTTTTGATGCACGACCAGGGACATCCGAGAGAGCACCGTCGAACTGATATCGTTCACCAAGCTCGAGCACGGTCGGAAACAGATCCGTTTTGAATGGCGTGCCGTCGGCCGCTTTCAAGTGCATGCGCACGTGCATCTGATAACACGGCACGATACGCGGCATTTCCAGGAAGACCGACTTGCCGCCATTCGTGACGTGCGCGCTTTCGATCTTCACTGGATCGTGTCCGATAATGTGAGGTCGGAAGACAGAGAACTCAACGGACCCGTAGCCTTTGGAATGTTCGTAGTTCCACTGCTGTGCAAAGTAGCTAGCCGGATCCGTGGCGACTGCGGCGTCCAATGGCTCAGTGAAGTCGATCCGAATGCCATTGGCGTGAACTTGAAAACCGTTCGGCTTGTAGATTGGTTTTCCTGTGTAACGAATGCGATTCAAGCAGCCGTCTTGGATCGCATAGTTTCCCCATCCATCAGTGCCGACGACGTACAGCTGACCATCAGCCGGACTGATGCGCCCGCGTACAACACCCGACGGGAACTCGCCATCAAGCGGCACGGTGGCGCCTTGCGCTCGTGACACCGATTCGTCACGCAATATCAGATAATGCAACCCGCTGCCGTAAGACAAGCCGATCAGCGATTTGCCCAATGGTCCCCAACGATCCGAGTCCACAAAAACCATCCCACCCGTTGAGTTGTCAACGCCGCGCGGAATGAAGCACATCGGCGGACTGATCGGTTCGCTGGTTCGCTGAAAACCGTAGTGCTCGCCTTCGCGAACATCGATAATCATCGACGCGGGCGTCCAAGTGCCTTCCTGTGGTGCGGCTAGAACCAAGCCATCATCGCTGACGGCGACACCCATGCAGTTGCGAAAACCTTTAGCAAACAATTTCACGCCGCTTCCGTCGGACGGCAATTTGTAGAACTTGTCGTAGGCCGGGAAGTAAAAATTACCTTCCCGGTCACGGTCCGTCCCAAAAACGTGCGTGTGGCCTTTGTCCTCCAACCAACTGTTGTCGTAGTTTTCGTAGAAGTCAGCTTCGCCATCGTTGTTCAGGTCGCGTAGCAATTGCATGCGGTCCTTGCACAACACAAAGATATCGTCCCCTTGGATTTTGATGCCAAAGGGTTGATGCAGGCCAGCAGCGAATCGCTTCCACGTCACGGCTTGCAGTTCATCATCAATCCCACTGACTTTCCAGACATCTCCCGAAAGTGTCGCGACCAGAGCATCCCCGCTGGGAAGGAAATCGATCCCGCACAACATCATCACGCTTTTGAACGGGTTGTCGAACGGAACAGGCAAGGTATCGACGACGTAAGCACCGTCACCTTGGGAGGTTTCGCCCTGGAGTGTGACGGTTTCATTCCACTGCGCCGGGCCGCCTTTCAAGAACGCGTCCATCGCCGGTAGTTTGGCAGGCTGACTGGACAAGGCTGCGACCGCGGCGTCCTTGTCTGCTACATCGCCTTTCCAAATTCCCAGTGAGACTGTCTCGTCGATTGGTCCAGCGACTTGCAAGAGTAACGAACCACGTTGCTGAATAAGGGAGACAGCTTCAGGGGATTTTGCAGCGATCAACCAACACTGGCCGTCCTGCTGATAACCGGTGATCCCTGTGGCCGAATCGTCAAGTTGCATCACGGTTGCGCCGGCTGGCAAGTCGCAGATCGGGAGCGTTTGTTTGCCTTGATCGGTTGACTGTAACGCTAGTCGTCGCGTCATGACCGATACTCCGTCGGTCGTCGAAGCCCAGGGGGAATCGAGCACTTCCATCTGACCGATACGATAACTGAGCGCGTTGTGTTCCCCGTGGCGATAGACACCATGAAACGCAGCGTCAGCAAGGCGTGTTTTGGGACTGTTGTCATCACGCCAAACGCCGCTGTGCGAAACCAGTTCTTTGCCCTGATACTTCACGCCACGACTGGTACCCCAACGGTAGCCGTCGTACTTCACAAACCCGCCGGTCCAAACGTATCGATAAGACAGAGTCCATGCATCGAAGCACGCTCCGATTTCGGCTTCATCCCCCAGCAGAACGTTCAGCCCCTTCTGCACTTTCAGTTTGTCGACATGCAAACAGGCCCCCAGCAGGGTACTGCCGGTCTGCTCATTCCATCGCTCGTCGCTGTGGTTGTTCTGATTGAACTTCCCCCAGTGACCGTGCTGGCCTGCATCCAACCCCGGGTAGGCGGGCAGGAATTTCATTGGCTTCCTCTTCATCTGCCGCATCTTGATGAAGTGATCTGCCTGCCGTTGATAAAAATCGTAGACGCGAAATTCATTCACGGGCTCGCTAGACAACGCGTACCCCTCGCGGCCACCTTTGGGGTCGGCAAAAGCGTGCTTCGCGGGATCCGATAGCCCGCCACCCGCTGTGTCGTGTTGGTGCTGGGCGTAGGAGAATGATCCAGCAAAGCCGCAAAGAGATGCGGCACAAATAGAAAGAACAATACGCTTCATGGTCCACCGTCTGTCGTTGCGAAAATGATTTGCAACGAGAGTAACACAACCGTGTGCGTACGCAACTTCGCGATAGAAATTGCGGGTCTAAAGCCCCATTGCAACTTGATCGAGTCGATGGCGCAGTGCCCACGCCTGATCAGTCACGTTGGGCATCTGTTGACACTGACTCAATGTTTGCTGCATTTGATTCCGGGTGTGGTCCGACCAACCGCATCCGGACATGCCGGCCACGGACTGCAACGTCTGCATGTACACGGTCGCGCATCCGTGATGGTCACCGGAGTTGAACATTGGCACGCCGCGCTGTATCGCATCGGCGATCATGGCCTTGGCAACACCACGCTGGTCAACGCTCGGTTTCATCGTCGTGACACTGCCCGTCGTAGCACCACTTGTCGTCGGGGCATCACTGGGAAGCAGCACGCGGTCAATCACATGAATCACGCCATTGGACGCGTCGATGTCGGTCGCGACCAAACGGGCTCCGTTGATGTTTGCGCCAGCATCGGTGGGCGTGATCTTGATCGATGGGCCAGCGACCGTTGGAGCGGAAGACAACCCGAGAGCGTCCTCGCTGTAGACGCGTCCTGCTACCACGTGGTACTTCAAGATTTCAGCAAGTTTCGCCTTATTCTCTGGCTTCAACAGTTCAGCGACGGTTCCCTTTGGCAGTGCCGTGAAGGCTTCATCAGTAGGAGCGAACACCGTAAGCGGTCCGTCACCGCTGAGAACGGGAACCAAGCCAGCCGCGTTGGCGGCCGCAAGGAGCGTTCCGAATTGACCGGACGCGGTGGCGATTTCGGGAATCGTTTGTGAAGCGGGCAGTAGAACACTATCGATCACGTGGATGATTCCGTTGGTGCACCCAATGTCAGTCTGCACAACGGAAGCATCATTCACTTTAACACCTGCATCCGATGCATCAATCTTGACTCGCTCACCAGCGACCGTCTTGGCTCCTGTCAATTTCACGACATCGGCGGCGGCGACGCGACCGGGCACAACGTGGTAGGTCAGGATCTTTGCCAGTTGCGCTTTGTTCTCAGGTTTCAGGAGCGACTCCACCGTACCGGCCGGCAGCTTCGCAAACGCCTCGTCGGTCGGCGCGAACACCGTAAACGGACCTGGACTGCTAAGCGTCTCCGCTAGATCAGCGGCCGAAACCGCGGCAACCAACGTTTTGAACGAACCAGCCTCGACGGCGGTCTCAACGATGGTGCCTTCGCTCCTGGCGTTGCTGCCGGGGAACATTGCAAAAAACAGTGGCAATGCGAAAAGTAAACGTCGGGGAAGTGGCATGAGATCGATGTCCTGTACAGAGAAAATTACCACCAGCGTGACAATACCGGCTCGAGCTAGTGTCTACCCTCGTCAAGCCCACTCCATCAGGACGAAAATCCTTCAGTCTGTATCAGTGATAATTTCACACTCGCTGAGCGCCTTTCGCAGTTTTTCAACTGCCTCTGCACTCACATCCGTACGACTGATATTCAAACGCTTCAGTTTTTTAAAACGTTTGAGATCCATCAAAAAGAAATCGCCTATTTTAGTGCCGCTCACATCGAGTTGCTCGATACTTGGGGGAAGAGCAGCTGCAAACGAGTTATCTACTGGCAGGCTAGCGAGAGCAAGCTGTCGAACCGACGGTATGTCTCGCAGAAAAGTCAAGCTTTTCACATTGATCTTGCTTCCACGAAAATCCAACTTCCGAATTGCCGGCATCTTCGCAAGCTCAACCAACTGCTGGGCAGGTATGTCGTAGGGACGACTGAACTGGATTTCGGTGACGTGCTCCGTTATTGGAATCGCCCCAGCATCACGTAGGCCGCTGAATGATTGACCCTCGTCCGTGCGAATCACACCTCCCAAGTCCATCAACCGTTGTAGCAACTGCCTCTCCGCCGCTAGTCCAATGCGTGATTCGAATTCCGACTGCGATAGTGCGACCACTCGATCATCAGGCCCCGTCACGACATAGCACAGGTACTTGTCAATCTCTTTGGGTGCGTTTAGCACGCGTCCAGTAGGTTCTATCTGAACACGATTGCCGTCGCTGAACGCGACACCAGTCCACGAAAGTTCTTGCTGCTCAAGGTCGATCAAACAAAGATCACCAGACTCAGCATGCTGAGTCCAAGCAACACCGACAGGATGAACAAGGTAGCGGTTTGACTGGGAGACTCGACGTGAATTCGCGCCGCGAGATGGCAAGAGAATGTCCGCATGATCACGCTGACTAAAACGAGGCAGCGTGGTCCACTTCGGTTCCGCTGACTCACTGCTCCAAAAACCGACATGATGATGTGAGACACCTGCGAAAGCACTTCCTTCAGACCAGCGAACGAACAGGAATGGTAATTTTGCGTTGCGAATCACCGCCTTCGTTTTCTTTTCAACATCCATCACGACTCGGCCTGCGATCAGCCGTTTGCCATTGGGGTGCCACCAAATTGTGCCAAACTGGTCCTCTGTCCAAGGCAACGCGATTTCATCTGCGCCGGCAGGTGAAACAAGCAACACAACTTCCTTGGTTGGGATTGCCAAAAGACTACCATCCGGACTCCAACTCGGAACTGACGTGTCGTTTCGCCAATCATTCGGATAGCTCGCGCGGAAGTTCGCTCCATGGCTAGTCTTTTGCACAACGGGATTATCTGAGTTTTTGGGATCCCAAATCGCAACCTTGCTATTCCCGTCCCAAACGCAAAGCAATTTTCCGTTGGGCGACCAGCTGAGCCCCCGTACTCCCTTGGAGTGTCCGTTGAGGCGACAGATTTTTTTCTTGCCCAAGAAAATATCTACTCCACTTTCTGAACCGGCAATTGTCTGTCCAATCGCTAGCTGTGAACCATCTGGACTCCACGAACACATGTTGGCGGAGTTAGCGGAGTCCAACTTGTATTGGACTTTGCCCTTCGAATCGAACACCGTTGCAGGTCCATTGTCCTGCGCCAAAACGTATCGCGAACCATCAGGAGAGAAGGCCGCAGCAGTCGTTGTCTGGCTCCCTAACTGCACTCCATCACTGATTTGGTTTGGCTGGGTGCCCCATCGGAAAACCCAGTTACGAACATTGGCCTGGAAATTGTCGAATCCCGCGATCGATACGAACTCGTCCGACGACGGTTCCCAAGACATGGAATGCTGCACAACCGGCGATGGATGATCGTACTCCGCTAACCGCGTGCCCGAAGGCGAATAATCAACGGAGAAACCTGGTCCCCGAGTATGGAACGAAAAAAAAGTGATCTCGTCTTCTTTGGCCCAGCGAATATCCTGACCCTGAATGTAACCGAGCTGTCCGACATCCAAAGTCGACACAAGATTGTCGGTCAAGTCGCGAACATTTCCATGGTTGGTGACAAAATGTCGTCCGTCGGGACTGAACGCCAAAATCCGTTCGTGCAGTCGATCAAGACTAAATTGAAGATGGTTCCCAGATAGATCCCAGAAACGGCCGTCCGACGTGAGAAGCTTTTCACCAGACGGATGCCAGATGACACCCGCCCGATCCAAGCCATTTGCTTTGATTACGTGTAAAGGCTGCCCACCATCGGCTTCGTAGACGTAGATTCTGCCACCGCTGAAACCCGCAAACCGTTCTCCGCTAGGACTCCAAAACGGGTTCAGTTGATGCGAAGCGGTATCAAACCCATGCGACGGCGAAACAAAAGAATCGATCAATCGCCCATCGGGCGACCATTGCTCCATTCGTTTTTCACCCACAATCAATATGCGACTTAAGTCCGGACTCCACGCAAAAAATTGGCCCTCCAACTTCGTCGACCAGCGATGGATCAGCGTGCCGTCCAGGCTGTAGACGGATGCCTGTAACCGGCCATTGAGACGGTCCCAGGCCATGAACTTGGATTCGTCTGGTGCCCAAGTGATATCGCCAAAGTGACGAAATTTTAGGTGCTTCACCATTCCAGCCAAACGTCCGGTTCGTCGCTCGATGATGCGTACGTAGGGATCCGAATTCACCTCGCACCAGAGAGCGACGTAGTTCCCTTTTGGGCTGGCACTTCCATCGCCAATCGTGTGTGGGTACTTCGTCATCACTTGCCAGCTGCCCTCGGCAATTCCGGGCAACAGCGATGGCGTCGATGCATATCCGTCAATTTTTTGAACTGCGCCTGGTGCCCAATCCATCGCATCCATTTTGGCTTGGCGCATTGGTCCAAGTGATTCAGACAAGCCAGTCGCACCGCTCTCTGACTCGAAGACAATTTCGCAAGCTGGCAACTGTTTTCGCAGCCGCTCAATGGCTGCTTGAGTGACTTTGGTACCGGTCACGTCCAGTCGCGTCAGCGACTCTAGCTCGCTCAAACCGAACAGAAAAAAGTCGTCAACATTCGTGCTATAAACACTCAGGACTTCTAACGACTCAGGCAAGTAGGAGCCCAGCGAGTTGTCAACAGACGCGCCAGTCAGGTCCAATTCACGTAAGCGGTCCAAGCCAGCAACAAAACTCAAACTCCAGTTGTCCAAATCGATGCCTGCCAGCGAAAGTCGCTCGATGCTATTCAACGCCGCCAGTTCAGAAATTTGATTGGCCGTGACATAGGGATTGCCGCTCAGGTTGACTCCCCGGCACTGGACGACGGTCGGCAGATCGCGAGCGTCCGCGATGTCAGCAGCCTTCACCGAAACTAGTTCATCGCCACTTAGCTCATCACCAACAAAGAGCTCGCCTCCCAAATCCAGCATTGTCTGCATGACTCGCTGCTGCTGGGGCAGACCAATTCGCGATGCGAACTGCATTCGACTTACGGGAACAATCCGCATCGACGGTCCACGACACTCTGGGTAGCTGATCGAATACGCCAGGTAGTCATCGAACTTCTCTTTGGGTGATTGCAGCACCTTGCCAGAACGCCCGATGACGGATCGCTCTGCGTCACTGTAGGCAATTCCCGTCCAGGCGACACGCTTGTCCTGCAAATCGATCACACTAAGGTTGCCGCCTTTTTCGAGTCCATGCGTCGAATCACTGTTGAGAATCACGTTCAAAAAGCGCTGGTCACGCGACAGCGGCATCCCGTCAGCCTGGCCCCGCCAAGACTCGCGTCCACGTGCAAACACGGCTTCGGAGGCGCGCTGGGGAATTGGAATCGATTGCTTCGATGCTGGGAAAGCAATGGAGTTCCATGAGACTGCGGCGATTTCATCATCGATCCAAATCATGTCGCGTTTGACAGCCATATTGTCCAACTTTGCCAGCGTGTCGGTGTCAAAGTCGTACTCATAGGCAACGCTTTGGCGGACGCCCCAATTGTTGACGACAACAGCGACTCTGCTCTCATCGGCTTTCCAGTGACATTGGTAGCTGTCGAAGTTCTCACCCGCATCAAATTCGACATTCCGTTTTGATTTCCCATCTCCTTGAAACACCAAACCCGACTTGGTTGCCATCGCTGTCCAAGTTCCCAGAGGACTGAGCGGCTGATCACAACGCGAACGAAATTCACGGATACTTCCATCTTCCATGGTGATCACTGCATGACGATCAGATTCGGAGAAGCTAACCAACAGATGCTTCGCGTCACGCGTCCAGCGAAGTCCCACGGGACCTGAATACTTCAAGGCAAAGCGTTTCGCATTGCCTTCGGTGTAGACCACAAGATCTTCTGATGCGTATCGAAACGAAATGGCCAATCGTTTTCCATCGGGTGACCAAGTTGCCTGATCGCAGTATTTTTCCAGTTCAAGATGCGACACTTGCTTCCCGGTCGCATCGAACGTGCGAGTACCGTCGATACTCGGGATCGAGAACAAGTTCTTTGCGGCGTTCCAGCCGACAACGGTGCCGTTGCCTTGTTTGTGGCCGAAACCGATGCCAAACGAAATCGATGTTCCCTCGCCATGTTCGTTCCAATCAAAGATCCACTTCTGGCGAAACTGCGACTCGTAGGGCGACGGGAATATCGAGACAATCTGATCGCGGTCGCGCAACCAGTTTGCGGAGACGATTGGCAGCGGTGTGGGCCGATCGACTTTGCGAATCAGCTTGCCATTGGGTGTGTATTGGCAGAAGCAGCCAGGTTCTCGCAATGCGCTAAAAGTGATTGCATCTTCGGCTTCCCAGCGAACCACATGCCCTTTCCACAACTGCGGGTAGGGAGATTTGACTTGGCCTACTTTTTCCCCAGCCATCGAAAGCACCAGCCCGCTATCGTCGACCAAGAACTTTCCATCGGGGCTAAATGTAATGGTCCGGGGATGATGGTTGGCTATGACGCGTTTGCTTCCGTCGATCGTCCGTGCAACCAGTCCTTCACCACTTCCGTGCAACAAGTAGCGACTCGACGGATGCCAACACAACGATTGATCGGCCCACCCCTTGCAGTCAAACTCTAGTTTCGCCGCTCCACCATCCTTGTCGTAAACGCGAATGACCTGACCTTGACGGCAAGCGAACATCGATCCATCGGGCGACCAAATCCGAGCGTGAAGAAAACCGTCGTGTCCGTGCTTCGGTGCGACGAAGGAATCGATCCGCTCACCACTTGGCGTCCTCATTTGCATGGCATCACCCTTGGTGACCAAGATTCGATCGCCATTGGGCGACCAATGAGTTTGGCCGTCTATCTCATCGGCCCATCGTCGCAGCAGAACCCCATCGGGCTGATAAACCAACGCCTTCCTGGATGGCTCGTTAAGAACGAGAATTTCGGTATCGTCTGGGCTGAATTCCGTCTCGACATGGAATCGGGAGACCACACCAATCATGCCATGTAGTTTCCCGCTGGATCGCTGATAAACGTAGATGTTCTTATTAGCGAAAGAACGAACTAGATAGTAAGTGCCCCGGGGGCTGATCTCGATTACTTGGCCACCAACAGGGACGGTCGAGCCCAACTGCCAGTGCTTGATGCCATCGATCTCCGCTGGCTCAGCCACTTCCCCAACGTGCAACTTGGTAGCTTTGCCCGGCTTCCAGGCAAGAGCATCCAAACGCGACAGTAACTCCGCATCGCTTGGCCTGTTCTTTGGCGTCACGTGTTTCGTAACGGGCTTGGTGAGCGCAGAGCCATTTTCTTCCGGGTTGATTCGCGTGACGACAAGCTGCTTTTCTTCTCCTTCACTGAGAACAAAACGGGACTCAGAAATTTCGTACGTCGCTCCTTCGACGCCATCCACACTGACGACCCAGGGCCCGGCGATTAACTCCGTCTCCTTTCCAGGAGAAACCCGAACCTTCATCGGCAAAGAGCCAGCGTCTTTATCAGATTCGCCATCCCACTTGGCGGTAATCTTGATGTTCGGGTCGTTACTCTGCACTTTCAGCGTCGATCCATCGGGACCGTTCAGGTACAGCAAGATGCCGGTCAAGGCAGCTCCCAGGGGAAGCATGGCCAACAGCCAAAGGGCAGCACGACTGCGTGGCGGAAAGGAGGATCGATCGGTCGAAGTGACTGGCGAAGCGGACTCAGCTTGTTCAACTTCGCCGGAAGATGCATCGACAAACTGCCGTAGAATCTCGCCAAACTCGCCTGCGCTTTGCGGTCGGTCGTCAGGATTTTTGCTTAACGCTCGACCAATTGCTTCCTCGAGGTCTTTCGGAACGTCGCTTCGACGCTCACTGATCAAGGGAGCTGGCGTTTGCAAAACAGCTACCGCTTTGCTCAGCAAACCCTCGCCGCTGTCGCCGAACAGAACTTCACCTGTCAGCAGAAAATGCAACGTCGCTGCGAGTGAATACACATCTGACCGCCCGTCCACCGTCGCCGTGGACGTGATTTGCTCGGGCGACATGTAATCGGGTGTGCCCAAAATTTGCTGTGCTGCAGTCAGCTGTTCGTTTATTGGTGATGCATTTTCGGTTTCGCTACCCGCACTCTCCGCCACGCTCGCTGAACGTGAATCATCAACAAACTTGGCTAGTCCCAGGTCCAAAATCCTCACCTGGCCCTCCGAGTCCAGCATTAAGTTCCCTGGTTTGATATCGCGATGGAGGACACCGCTATCGTGCGCGTGCTGAATGCCATCAGCCGCGTCCGCGATCCAACGGCAAGCGTCAGCAACATCAATTCGCGTTGCGTCACGACGTGACTGACGAACAACCTCCGACAAAGAACTTCCGTCCACCAACTCCATCGTCAAGTACGGAGTTCCATCAACTTGTCCTGCATCGAAAACGGTGACAATCGACGGGTGATTCAATTGACCGATCGCGCGAATCTCGCGTTGGAAGCGACTCATCGCCTGAGCGTCACTGACACGATCCGCCGGCAGAATCTTCAACGCCTGCACTCGGCCAAGTCGCCGTTGAACAGCTCGAAAAACCTGGCCCATGCCACCCGCGCCAACAACACCGATCAAGTCGAATTCGCCGAACTCGCGCGGCGTCATCGGCACGACAGCATCGTCAGCTGCTTGATTCGCCAGTTCCTGCATTCGTTTTGGGTTGCGTAGCGTATCGATCAATGCCTGGCATTCTTGGTCAATCCGAGTATCCGAATCGTTCCGTCGATAAGCATCCAGCAACCAGTCGATGCTCTTGTCTAAATTCATCGATACGAGAATCCCTTTACTCTTCGCCTAAACCAAGCCGCGCCCAATGATGATCCAGCGGGCACGCATAAACGGTCCCCGTCAAAGAAACGCCCAAGCGTTAGATAGAAAACTCTGGCTCATCGAAAAGCCCCTCGGCTTCTCGCTTTATTCGCTGTGTGACCGTGAAAACGCGTTGGCGGACCGTCGTCTCTTTCATCCCAAAGTGTTCACCCACCTCTTTGGCCGTGCGATCCTGAATCTTGAACATCTCGAATATTTGCCATGTCTGTTCTGTCACATCTTGGCGAATCACATCCAATGTCCGAGCCATCCAAAGCCCGGCGTCAAAGAGTGCTTCGCCATCAACCGAATCATCATTCAAGCTGCTGTCGATGGTTTCTGGCAGATTCGCTAATTGCCCAGCAAACTCCGAACCGCCCTGCGCACGGTTCTTGCCTGCAAACTGACGAAAGTAGTCAGCGATCGCTTGGTGAATGATCGTCAGTAACCATGCCTTGAGCCGATGCCCTTCTTTCTCGCGTGAGAAGTTTTCTCGATAGCGATAGACTCGGATCATGACTTGCTGCACCACATCACCCGCATCAGCTTTTTGAATTCCTTTTCGGCGGCAAAATTCAAAGATGCACGGAGTCCAAACATCAACCAACTTTTCCCACGCCTTTGAATCGCCGTCCAAAACACGATCCCAAAGACTCGTTGGAGTGGGATCTTCTCTCCAGTCGGCGTACCGTTCCGGATCGGGCGTGTTGGACATGAGGGGCAACCAATGAAAGATGAGTCGAGCAGTCGACGTATCATAGTTGGTTTGACTCACGCATTGAAGCGAACATTGAATCGCTTAGCGAAGTTGAACGAAAAGCCCCGTTCCATTCGGCCCGTCTTTGACACCTAGGTCTGACACGCCATCGCCGTTGAAATCAGCGATGATGGGACGATCACTTACGAAGCCATGCTGCTTGGCAAAGTACTGCTCGTGGCCTTGTGCGCCTTTGGCTGCATCATCCAAGATCCACCAAGCTTCAGCGTGGCTTCCATTTCCAGTCCGCATGACTGCAAAGTCGTCCGTGGTGTCACCGTCCCAGTTGCCAATGACAGGGATATCCCCAGGATTGCCGTAAAACGGCAGTCCGATGAATTCGACAGGATGTGCTCCCGGTCCGTCAAAACCATCAATCGTTCCAAAATCAACGCGAAAGGAACCGGCTGAGTAAACCGCGATTCGATCACGCCCCTCGCCGTGGAAATCACCGACCAATGGGAACTCGAATGGCAAACCAAATTGCAACCCGGATTCACGCGGGTCTTGGCCTGCGTAACCTGGATCGCCGATATCCAAATGCCAAGTGGCGATATGGGCCCGATAAATCCCCGGTCGATCAAATCCAAAACCTTCCCAGTCACCAACAACGGGTTGGTCGGTCGGAAAACCTCCGAAGTCGGTCACGTTTTGCATCGCTGAACCCGGCGTCAGAAACGTTCCCGAGTGAAGATAATAGCCGCGATCCATCGTGCCATCACCATCCCAATCGCCGTGAATCAGTGTGGCACCAGGATCTTCGTTGTTGGGAACTAACGGTGTCGCTCTGCCTCGCGGTTCGCCACCGTAGCCGACACGAATTCCTACCGCGACGTCAGTCTCGTTGCCACTGAGAACATTGTCGTTTCCGTGACCTGGCCAAACAATGTCGCTGCCAGGTCCACAAAAGAGGTTGTCATTGCCGTTTCCGCCGACAATCAGATCGTCGTGGCTTGATCCGTAGAACTCATCAGCACCATCGCCGCCAAAGAGTTCGCAGGGTGGAAATCCAGCTACATCGTGCTGGTAAGGAGTCACCCTTTGAAATCGTCCGACATCCTTGATCATGGGGCGAAATTCATCTTTACCGTTGCGTCCATTGAAGCGAATTTTCCGCGTCCCTCCACCTTCTCTGTTGTACGCTGGCACTTCCACTGACGGTCCCTCGCGGTAGTAGTTTCCATGCTTGGTAAAGGCCGCCAGTAAGATCGTGTTCCTATCCGCAGTCATTCCATAACTAATTCGGTCACGAAGATCGGTTCCTTCGATGATGACCTCCGTGCCTGTAAAGTGAATCTTCACTTCCTGAGCATTTCCACATTCTGCAGCGCCCACGCTGCCTATTACCGACGCTGCCACAACCACATACCTGACAATATCTTTCATCTTCTCTTTCTCTCACACGCAACGAAAAGTCAACTGGCTCGGCACCGATACCGATGGCCTTCTGACATAACAACGCAATCGCGTTAGGGTCGTGACAGGGATTAAGCAAACGAAACTCGACAAATTGCAAAAAAATGCCAGTGTTAGAAGCGTGCTCTGCAGAACACTGCTTTCACCACCGGCATGATGGCGAATGGATCTTCGCAAACACAACGATCAGCGGCCAGAAAACGAATTGGCGTCAGGGATGACCCAAGTGTTCTTTGCTGGGTCAACTTTTGGTCTTTGCGGCTACTCTTCTTCCTCAGCTTTTGGCCCAAGCTTGCAGCGACCTGCCAATAGAGCTTCGTCGACGACTGCGATCAGCTTGGTTGCCTGCCTCGCCGCGTCGGAGTTCGGTGACGCATGCTTCACAACCCAATGGCACATTCCGATCGTGCGTCGCGGATCGGCTTCGGGAAACCGGCTAATCGTATCGATCACGATCCCCATCGTTTGCTCACTTGGAGGTAACGGAAACGGGATGACTCCCACGAGATCACTTGGGCGATCTGGATGGACTAAGGAAATCACAGTAGGAATGCGATCGAACTGATCCATCGAAATCGAAGGTGATTGACGCCCGTCGGTTTCCGTTTTCACTCGGTCGCTTGCGTACTGAAACAGCTCTAGGACATCGATCGCAGCGTCCACTCGAATGTTGGCACGGCCGCGAAGAGCTTCGATCAGCGACTGCGTGAAAACACCTGACTTCAATTTGTCAGTCTCCAAGCTCAACTCGTCCGACCGACTCGCCGCGATCGCGACACAGCCAGGGATAGCCCGAAAGGAAGCAGCGACTTGGCCTGTATTCATTGGTGTTTTCCCAACCGCGCCGCTATGACAACAATCCAAAATGATGATTTTCGTTTTAGCCTTGGACGAAGCGATCAACTCTCGCAATCGCTCCAGCGAAAGGCCGGTCCTTTCCGCGTCATCGATCGAAAAATCACTGGGAACCAAGTAGAACGAACTCGAGTTCGCGAATCCATGTCCCGAAAAGAAGAGCACGCAAGTGTCATTGGCGTTTGCGGCTTGAAATTGGGCGGCAATGGAGTTTTCCAACGATCGCAAATCGACCTTTACTTCTTCGCTATCGACCAACAGTGTGACTTGGTCTTCTTGCAATCCACCCACTTCGCGATAGGCCTTCACCACACGCTCGGCGTCATCGTTGGTGTATCGCAGATCGGGGGCGTTGTCGAAACGACTGACACCAATCGCTAAAACCCGTATGCCAGCCTCACTTGCTCTTTCTGCTTTCGCCAACGAAGAAGGCGTGGCGGGAGAAATCGAGGGCGGATTCGGTTCCTGCCCCATCGACATTGAGAAGAACGACGACGGGACGATCGACGACGGGAC
>CAYUGI010000031.1:0-18239 GCA_964444105.1 uncultured Pirellulaceae bacterium | reverse complement strand
TCACGCCACACAAGTTCACGCCACACAAGTTCACGGTGCACAAATCGACTGGGCACAAGTTCACGGGGCACAAATCCACACAGTACCGATCAACCCAACGGCCTTCGACACAATACGTCGTGTTTTTGAAGCGACCCGATTCGACCTTTCGCAACCGTCCCACGACAAAACGCGTGACCCAACCCAACCCACCGATGACGGTCGATGCCGGAGCCAGCTATCGAATGACGGGCCATCAGTTTGGAAACACGATTGGCAGCGTCTTACTGACAACAGGCGGCGTTGAGATCCAATGTGATATTCATACCTGGTCTGCAAACGAAGTGACCTTTCAAATGCCGTCCCTTCGACTAAGCCGCGCCACCAAAGCAACTCTCGAAATCGTTGTGCCATCGGGTGAAGCAGTCGTAAGCAAGCCTATCCTGCTGCGTGGGCTGCAAATTGAGATTGCGAAACCGACGCTCGAGCCAATCCTAGAACCAGCCATTTCTGAAAGCGTCCTCGACGCTTCCGTTCATCAATCAACTTCTGCACAGCCGCTTTCGGGAAGTACGATCCACACAGAAGACGCGCCGCTGGCTACCGATTTTGATTTGGGCCATGGACTGGATAGCCTTTAGAGCAGACTTGCCTTCAAGGGCAAGCCAGTGTGTTGACAGCGATCGTTGCGCAAGCACAATTATGGCATGAGCGTGCGAGAGCAAACCGACAAAGAACTGGCGCAACTGATCGCCAATTCAACCGAGAGCGACAAGGCAAGCGATGCTTTTCGTGAATTGCGCGACCGCTACGATGCAAAAACGTTCCGATTCCTAATGTCTTTGGTCCGGCGAGATGTCGCAGCCGACCTGCATCAAGAAACTTGGTTGCGTGTCTGGAAGAAAACCAACACGTTCGACGGTGCCTGCTTTCAAGCCTGGGTATTTCAGATCGCCCGGAATGCTGCACGCGATCACCACCGAAAAATGAAACGGCGACCCGAACAATCGCTCCCCGAGGAAGGCTATCTAGATCCTTCGGAGGATTCAGAAACGGTTGAGAACATGATCGACGCCGAAGAACGGTCTGCGTTGAAAGAGTGCATGAAGAAACTGGAACAAAGACCGCGAGATATTGTCCTGGCCCGCTTAGAAGGACAAGACTACGCCTCCATCAGCCAGCGCATTGATGTGACGGTTCCCAATGCGAGAAAGATTTTCTTGCGCTGCAAAGACACCCTGGCAAGCTGCGTTCAGCAAAAAATAAGAGCATGAGCTTAATTGCGTTAGATATCCCCGAATTGCAAAGCGATATCCCGACATGGATTGAGTCGGTGATGTGCGAGGGAGACTTACGCGCCCTGGTTGCTCAGTTGGATGCCGCAAAACAGCACCGTTCGTCTTCGGCAAAGCACAAGGATTCGGCAAAGCGTGAGGATGCAGCCCTCGATGCCGTGCTTGGTGAACACCGTGATCGCGTCTTGACCGATGGCCTTGCTGCTTTACCTTCCGAAGCAATCTCCTCGCTACTGCGCAACCCATCTTTGTTGCTGGCTCTGCAAGAACTGGCGATGACCGACGGCGGCGAACACTGGCAGAAACAGTACACGTCACATGTGGGTATTCAAGCGGAACTTGCAGCGAGCCGCAACAAGATTGACGAGTTGATTGCGGACAAGGACGGTCCATCGCAAACCGTTTCTCTCCCAAGACACTCCAACTCGGAGTCCGGGTCGTTGCTTCGATGGATGGTGTTGGCCGCAGTCTTGCTGGTTGGACTAGGAATTTGGATAGCGATTTCGACCAATCGAAATGGCCAGCGAGAAATCGCACAAAGACCGATTACGCGACCCGACGCGACAAACCCCGATTCGCTGGGCGGCGACGGCGAAAGCGTGGACGGAATTGGATGGGGATGGGCAAGCGAAAAAGGTGTACCGGAAGACTTAAGCCGCCAAGAATACCTGACCGCGCTTGCCGTTGGCGCGTCTTCTTGGAGCAAGAAACAACCTGCCGACAAAGCCGCCTTGATAAAACGCCTGTCGGAATTTCGTGCTGGCTGCAATCGACTGGCCAACATGGATCACCCTAGTTTGCCACCAGCGGATCAAACATGGCTAGTTGCAAGTTGTCACGACTGGCTCTTCGAGCTCGACCAACTGCTAGGTACCGGGAATTCCATTGAATTCATCGATATGAAGCGTCGCGCCGATGAGCTGGCGAGAGAAATGGAGTCCGCGCTGTCGGATCGATCGATTATCTGAATAGGCACTGCACGTGTTACCATCGGAATAATCGGCACGGTTCAACATTT
The DNA here is from genome assembly GCA_964444105.1 of uncultured Pirellulaceae bacterium. Taxonomy (GTDB): domain Bacteria; phylum Planctomycetota; class Planctomycetia; order Pirellulales; family Pirellulaceae; genus K23-9. Next base: position 15,947 of record CAYUGI010000031.1, on the reverse strand, counting down.
CCAACAGCAGAATACCGTCATCTGAGGGACGATGAACTACCGGCGTAGAGTCAGAACCTAGGTTTGGGAAACCCGAAACCTTTTTGACTCCTTGGCCCTTGTCCATCGATGACTGCCCAGTCCACCTCCGAATCAGCTCCCGATCAGACGACGCCTTCGCATCTTAGCGATGCGGCGCCTTGGTCGGCGACGGCCGATGGGCACCAACGATCGTTGCGAAGCAAGCTTGTTTTGTCACTTGCCGCAATGTGCGCCGTCTTTTTGGTTATCGACGAAGCTGTCCGTTTGATTGTGATTCAGCCGGCATTCGAAGAACTGGAATATGCCAGTGCCATGCGTGACACCAATCGTGTCATGTCAGCCATCAAGGTCGAATCAGAGCACCTGCGATCCATCGCCGAACAGGGCGCGTCACGTATCATATCAGCCCAACTCGCCGACACTGATGCCGAAGACTTGCAAGCATCGTTTTGGAATCGCGAATCGCTCCACTTTGACACAGTTCAGTGGGCGGCGATTGTCGGTGAAGACGCGTCTTGGCGGTGGATTACGCCGCATGACCAACTGAGCGCGGATACACGTGCGGCAAGCAATGTTGAGGCACTTCGCAGCAGCATTCTGCATCGAATCAGCCAATCTGATTCGCTTGCCAGCGATGGACTTACCCGAGACAACAACCGAAACATTTTTGCTTACGCGAGTATCCCAATTGCAACCAAGGACATTGGATTGCTTGGCAATGCCACGCATGGCGAATCGAATCCCACTGAATCGGACTCACAAGCGCCGAAGCTAAGCGGAGATCGATACCACGTAGTGGTTGGCAAACAAATGAATGATTCGATGATTGCGGAACTTCGTCGCCGCACGCAAGTTACTTTTTCAATTCAGGTCTATCATCAAAAGAAATTCGACGAAACGATTCAAACCTGGGCAGCCGACGAATCGACACTCGTAGTAGAAGTGCCGCTGATACAGAACGAAAAGCAAACGCTGGCAAACCTATTTGTGCAGGTGCCGCGAGACGTGGTTCAGCAGGCAAAGAACACAACGGCGCTCGCTCGAAATGTGTTCGTGTGTGGAGCCGCTCTGACATTAGTGTTGATGTTGTTGCAATTGCAGCGAATCGTGATCGGACCGCTCAAACGGATTCGCGAACACACCGATCGTATCGCCGAAACCGGACTGGACGCTCAACCGCTTGAATTGACAAGCAATGATGAGATCGGGGCTTTGGCAATGGCATTTGACAATATGAAAATGCGATTGGCTGATACTCACAAGCGACTTGCCGATGCGTCTCACGCGGCAGGCATGAGCCAAGTTGCTGACACGGTAATCCACAACGTTGGTAATGTACTTACCAATGTAAACAGCCTGATTGAAACTGCCAGCGACCGAGTTGAAGGACTGCGAGTCGCCCCGCTCAACAAGTTGGCCACGCGGTTGCGACAGGGAGAAAACCGGGACGTCGTTATCGCGGCAACCCCCGACTATCTACAACGTCTTTCGGCGGAGTTAGAGAGTAACCAAAGCGAGTTGGCTGAGCTTTTGCAGACACTGCACGACAATGTTCAACACATTCACTGCGTCATTCGCGATCAGCGCCAACACACGCTGAAATCTGTCGAATCGAAGCGTTTTTCAATGCAAGCGATCATCGACGAAGCGGTGGGCTGCTGCGAAGCAAAACTCCACCAAGACAAAATCGCGGTTCAGTTTTCTCCTGGCAGCGACTGCGTCGTCGAATCGGATCGATCACTGCTTCTGCAAATCGTAATCAACCTGATCGGGAACGCTCGAAACGCGATGGTGGAAAGCAACTGTGAAGAACCAGTGCTGTCGATTTCTCTTTCGCAGCAGGACGAAACCATTTCACTAGCCATCAGCGATCGCGGATGCGGAATGAGTGACGAAACGCTGGGAAAAGTATTCAACGCGCACTTCACAACGCGCGCTGCGGGAACCGGCCTGGGACTTCATTTTTGTGCGATCACGCTGAAACGTCTGGGCGGAAGAATCAAAGCACAAAGCGAAGGCCTCGGAATGGGATCGACATTTACCATCGAACTGCCCGCCGCGACCTCCCAAATCGATCACGATGCCGAGGAATCGGACGTGTTCTTTATCGATGAAACACTACCAAACACAAACGCTATCCCGGTGTCGATCCTATGAATACCGAATCCCAAAAAAGCGAAACTACATCACGTCGCATTTTGATCGTTGATGACCAACAGCACATCCACGATACGTTTGTTCGAGTGTTCAACAATCGCTCGGCAACTGACGACGGTGCATTGGATGACTTCGAGGCGATGTTCTTGGATGACGACTCTCCAGCTGATCGTCCAAACGCAGTACGTTCAGCTGCAGATCAACGCCCAGACTACGCTCTGGACCACGCGCACTCAGGAGAGGCCGCGGTGGAAAAGGTCCGCCATTCATTGCGTGAAACGACCCCTTACAGCGTTGCCTTCGTCGACATGCGGATGCCAAACGGGTTGGATGGTTTGGAAACAACCGAAGCGATTTGGGAAATTGACCCTAACGTGCAAGTCATCATTTGCACTGCTTATAGCGATCATACATGGGACGAAGTACTCAATCGACTCGGCTGCACAGACCGACTGTTACTGTTGAAAAAGCCGTTCGATCGCGATGAAGCAAGACAGATGGCTTTGACCATGAGTGAGAAAAGCCGTCTCTGTTTAATGCAACGATCCCAAGTCGATGACTTAGAGAGCGAAGTCGGGAGACGCCGCGATGCGGAGAACGAGCTTCGCGTCATGGCTCATCGTGACGCTTTGACTTCACTTCCTAATCGACCATTTTTGCTTCAGCACCTCGACAAGCTACTTTCAGTCAAGGTTGACAGTTCCAAATACCGCGCGTTGCTGTTCTTGGATCTAGACAACTTTAAGATCATCAATGACTCGCTAGGGCACGATGCTGGTGACGACTTGCTGAACCAAGTCGCCAAGCGACTAAAAGAATGTGTCCGATTCCGTGAAGGAAGTGGCGAAAAGTCTCGCGACAAAACAGTGCGACTTGGAGGCGACGAATTTGTTGTCGTCCTAGAGAACATGGCTCAAAAAGACGATGCATTCGTTGTCGCCAGACGAATCGTCAAACGCATTTCTGAACCATTTGACCTGGACGGACGTTTGGTCAATGTCGGCACCAGTGTTGGTGTCGCATTCATCGACGACAATGTACAAGACGCTCATCAAGCTCTTCGCAACGCGGACACAGCCATGTACCGTGCCAAGAATTCAGGCAAGGGCCAGATCGCTGTCTTCGATCAAACGATGCATGATGCGGTTTTGGCTCGTCACGAGTTGGAAAACGATCTTCGTGCGGCACTTGAAAACGACGCGTTTCAAATCTACTACCAGCCCATCGTCGATCTACAAAATGGCAACGTTCAAGGCGTCGAAGCGTTACTTCGCTGGCAAAAGGCTGATGGCCAATTCGTCTCGCCGATGGAATTCATTCCCGTTGCCGAAGAAATTGGGCTGATTTCACAGTTGGGCGAATGGGTCTTCGAAACAGCGATGGTGCAGTTTGGCGCCATGCTGCGTTCTTTGCCTGACCAGATCGACCAGAACATTTACTTGGGCGTCAATATTTCCCGCCGACAACTTGGTGACCCTTTCTTCCTGGAACGCCTGAACAAAATTGTGGAGCGCACCGGGTTCCCGCGGCAACTGGTGAAAATTGAAATGACCGAGGCGGGCGACCCGCGTCACGACGACCGTTCGCTAGACACGATGTTGCACCTACACGACTCTGGAGTAGGACTTCATATTGATGACTTCGGAAAAGGAAAGTCATCGCTAACCTGCTTCCAAGCCTACCCAATCGAAACAGTAAAAATCGATCGTAGCTTTACAGCATCGATCACGATCGACCATGGACATTCAGTGATCACGCAAGCCATCGTTCAATTGGCCCACCAACTGGGAGCCAAGATCGTCTGCGAAGGTGTGGAATCGGAACACCAGCTGCAACTGCTTCGCAAATGGGGCTGTGATGCCGCGCAAGGCTATTTGTTCGCGCCCGCGCTGGATATTGACCAGTTGAGCGCTTTCCTGCGAAGCCCCGTTGACTGCGATGGGGTGCGTGTCATCAAGCGAGTCCCCGTTCCAGACTTGGGGCTGCCTATCAACGCAGGAATGTCGATTCAACTGACCTAGAGTCAAATGGAACAGGGACGTCACAAAATCGCTAACGGATTACGCTTTGGTTCCAAGGTCCCTCGGGTGACGCCGACTCGATTCGAAGCGTTCAATTGCCGCCAGACGTCCTGCGCAGAGCATTGCCCTTGAAGCAACTGGCGGTAAAGTTCGATCGTCGTGCGAATCTCGGTTGGCCCCTGCTCCAACAACTCAACTCGGTACCACTGGACACCCGAGGTGACTAGCTCCGCGACTGTTTCGGCCGCACTCTGCGGTGTCTGGTTATAGAGCGTGTTTCGACAAGCAACATCAGCGTGCAGCGGGTGCTCGGCGCCGACACGGTCTCTCAGCTGCACGACGTGTCGGTCACACGGACGACCACAATTCGTTTTGTTTGTGCCTGGCGACATCACTGCACAAAACACACAGTGCTCCATGTGGAACATGGGCATGTTCTGATGCACCACGATTTCCAACCAATCCGACGGCACACTTTCCACCAAATCAAATAGTTGATCTCGATTCAGGTCATACGATGCCGTCAAACGCAGGGGGCCCAACGACCGTACCCACTGAGCGGATCGATGGTTGGATGTATTAAGCGAAAAGTCACTGACTGTGGCGATTCCGTTGTCAGCAAAGAATCGAATTGCAGCAAGATTTCGTGCCAAAACGAAATCCATTTCGTGGCGTAACAGCACGCGACAAAGACCCATCTCAGCAGGCTTCTGCATCCGGACAGTGGCAATTCCAATTTGTTTTCCCGCTGCGTGTGCAAGCTTGACGGCTTCACCGTATTTTCGCACATCGTGAAAATCGACATAAATCAAATCCGCATCCGTTTCGCACACGGCAGCTAGCTGGGACATCCGCCGACACATCACGCTCAGTTTCGCTTCAGCGACTTCGCTCGATTCCGATTCGATACTCCCAAGCAATTCGCGACCAGCTTGCACGTCAATTGTTCTTGATGGCGGTTTCTCCAGACTGCTCAGTAGGGCACCGGTCAATTCACGTCGCAAATTGTTCAACAGGCTTGCCGGAACCATTGGGCCACCTTGAATGTTGGCCTGAAGATCGCTCAGCCGAAACGGTGTCCCACCCAACCGCGAAAGCTTGTCACGCAAATCCTTCACTGATGCCGGATGTTTGCGAGCTGCTTCCAAGGTTCCTACAGCAACGACTTTTCGAGTCAGGCCGCCCAACAGAGTGCCGGTCAGTTCCAAGGGTTGCCCGACGACAGCGTCGACTTGCAAAGCCAAGTCTTGTCGCGTCTCAGCACCATCACCGCTATACGACCGCCGCAGTCTTCGATTGAGTTGCGGGTCATCGTTCTTGTAGACGACCGAATCCGGGTGAACACAATCCCAATCGATCTCGTCACGGCCAAACCCAATCCAACAGTTTTGATCCGCTGCAAGTGATTTCTGAGCCTGCCCATTGTGGTCAATGATCTCATAGATCCGGCCACCTTGAACACTCTCCTCGCTTTCGTGAATCGCCAAACCATCACCCAAGGCAATCGGTGCGTCCAGCCAAACTTTGATTCGAGGCTCATCGATTTCGATGACAGACCCCAGCTCGATCCCGCGTTTGGAGGAATGAATGCCTGGAACCAGCCGTTTGTGATCGTTGCCCTCGGTCCAGCCGGGTGAAAAACCACGCGAGAAGGAAAGCTCCATTTCACGTTTCGCGTCGACGCTAACGTCGACGCGTTGTTCGCGAACAGCTTGATCGATCGCGCTGCGATAGTGCGATGTGATGTTGGCAACGTACTCCGGCGTTTTCAACCGTCCTTCGATCTTCAACGAGGCAACGCCCGCGCCAATCAAATCGGGGATCGCTGCGTAGCCAGCCAAATCCTGAGGGCTAAGCAAGTACTTCACGTCACCAAGATCGCGATCGTCTCCATCGACAATTAGCTCGTAAGGCAACCGACAGGCTTGCGCACATTGACCGCGATTCGCACTTCGACCACCCAGTGATTCACTGGTCAAACATTGTCCCGAATACGCCACACACAGTGCGCCGTGAATGAACACTTCCAACGGCATGTCGGTCACCGAAGCAATCTTGCTGATCTCAGCGACTGACAATTCACGAGCCAAAACCGCTCGCGACAAGCCCAATTCCTGAGCTACCGCAATGGTCTCGGCACTGGTCAAACTCATTTGCGTCGATGCGTGGATTTCCAGATCGCTGCAGATAGAACGAACAATCCGCGCGACGCCAAAATCCTGCACCAAGACGGCATCAACACCGGCAGCCGCGACGTGTTCGATCACATCAACTAGCTTTGGCAACTCCGACGGAAAGGCCAGCGTGTTCATCGTCGCGTATCCGCGAACGCCACGTCTTCGCAGCGTCGCCATCAAGTCCGGTAGTTCATCTAGCCCAAAGTTCTTGGCCCGGTAACGCGCGTTGAATCCGCAGTCCAAACCGAAATAGATCGCGTCAGCACCATTTTCAATCGCCGCTGTGGCGCATTCCCAATCCCCGGCGGGTGAGAGCAATTCGATGGCACGACTGTTTTTGGTGGGCGTTGGTTGAATCATCGCCCCAGTATGACCGCCGAGGATCAAATTGGGAAATGGCGGAAAACGCATTCTTCGCAAGAACGATCCGGCAACTACGGTGTCTCTGAATTTAGATACGCTTCCTCCAATTTCAGGAGATCATTGCTTCGCGATTTGAGTCGTTTCGCGGGGATCCCGAAATAGACGGACCATGGCTTCGTTGACTTGGTCACCATGGACATGGCACCGATCGCGGTTCCTTCGGCGAGACTCACGCCAGGAAAAATCAACGAATTTGATCCGACGATGCAGTGCCTGCCGATTTGAATCGGCTTCTTCGTTACCTGCTTGTACTGATCGGGAACCGTCGGGTTCGTCAGCGTTAGACCGCTGTAGTCGTCACTGTGCGTAAACACGTGGCAACCGTGTGCGAGGCCCGAAAAATCGTCCATGCGAATACCGGGCTCTCCACCTGCAACATTGCAAGAGACTGCGATGTGAACATTTCGCCCGAGCGAAACCTTACCAGCGATCACGCAAAAATCATCGATGCGTGCGTGATCTCCAAGCTCGATTTGCTCTGGGTTGTGAATGGCAGCCCGATCGCTCAAACGCACATGTCGTCCAAGGGCCTTAAAACCCATTGCATCAAGCTGCTCTTGCGGAAGGAAAGCCATCCGATGTTCACCGTTCTAGGTTGTTTTCTCTGACGGACTACGACTTTCTATCGTCGCTGTGCCGGCAACTCAAGATCTTTCGTCACAGCCGGTTCGGTGTCTGTTCCAATCGCTTGAAAAACGTGCCATGACTTTTTCCGTTCTCCCGCAGGATGATCCTCTGTCGGTAGGGTTCTCAATCCTAACATCAAACCACCTTCATGCGGATGGTCGATCCAACGATGGTAAATAAACGATTCCACCCAGGGCATCGCCTTCACACGCTGCATGGCCCAGCAGAGTGCAGCCGCCTGCGCCTCCTGGTCTGCTTCATCATAGGAATGGGAATGAAACCCTTGTTCACTCAGGATGACGCCGCGCATCTGGCCGCCAGATCGCAACATCTCGGGACGCTGAAGAAACTGGCCGAGGACTTCCAGATTTTGCATCGTCACTAAAGGTGAGTCCACTTGATCGGTGACACGACGGTCATTCCACGGGACTTTCGCGAAGAGACTCTGTGGGTACGGATGGTAAGCGACGCCCCAATCGAAGTCACCTTCTTTGCGAGACAGTTTTTGTAACGTCTCAAGCAACCAACGTGGGGAAAAACGCGACCAACTTTCGGGCTTTGCGTCGGTCCAGTGATGCGTTAGTGAGGCGAAGACCCGCGCGTGCGGATTGTACTGTTTCGCAACGGAGTCAATGACTCGCATGCTCCGATAGTACGTCTCGGCGACCAACTCTCGCGGCTGTTCTCCCATGTTGGTCCAGATCGCATGAAAATCTATTTCATTGTGGACAATCCAGTTGCTAATACCTCCGGGTGCCTTCTCGTGGTTGCGATAGCGGCCGGCCAGTTCGCTTAAGACAGACTGATAAACCAGCGCGCCGCGCCGGGTCGTCAAGTCTGGCATGACGTAGGTCCCGCCGTTTGACTCAGGATGAATCAGTGGCGACCGTCGCATTTGGTTTTTCGGACTGGGTATCAAGACCACTGCACTGACCACCATGTCGTGCTCGCGGGCAAAGTTCATCAAACCGTCATAGCCACGAAATGCAGACGGATCAAAGAACACCGGGTCTCCAGGAGCCTCGATGCGCACTCGTCCGGGTGCGTCACGATCGCGAAGAAAACGAGAAAGAACGAAGTTAATCGTGACGTTATGAATCCCCAATTCTGCGAAGTCATTCTGTGGACCCCGATGACTTAAACAAGTGAGGCCTTTCTGGCTCTTAGGCTGATGCGACTGGGGAGCGTGATCGGTACTGAAGGCGTCGATCTGACTCGGGTAGACTCGCGCAGAAAGATGGCCGTTATCCTTCGATCGAATCTGCCAACTACTACACAGGCGATCGTAACCTCCGGTGTGCCGCGGCAGCGAAAATTTCTGATCGGCGACTTGGAAGTCAACGACGGTTCCCTTGCTATAGACCGCGTCATGCGATCGATATTCAATCAACTCCAGACCTGCCTTCATTTTGACTGGTTGCAAATCTTCGCCCAGCGACGCAAGTAAATCTGGTGAGACCCCGATCGTCACCTCCTCTTTGGTGACCGCTACCGATGCGATCAGATTTTGATGCGGTTGATTCAGATAATCGTTGAACGCAGTCGCACGACGTTTCTTTTCTAAGGTATTCGCCAAGGCGATGGATTGAGCGCGAGTCTCTTTTTCGGTGCGTGGACGAACCTGGACATTGCGAATCTGAATATCGCGATCGGGTTGCGTACCGAAATCAAATCGCAGTAATCTTGATCCCGCCGGCAGCGGATTTGCCGTCCTCGATTCCAAATCAAAACTGACGGTCTGCCATCCTTCAGCAATCAACAGCGATGGCAAGTCAATGCGGTGAGCTTCGACGATAGGCGGTCCAAAAACGACTGAAAATGCATCGATTCCCGTCGTAGAAAAATAGTCGAACTGCAAAATGCAATCCTGCTTCGCAAGCGGCGTGGCAAGTCGACCGATAACGTGCGGATCGGAACCGGCCGTACGGATAATCAGTTGACTTGCGTTGGCAGCCGATTTTTCCGCAACGGTTTTCGCACGGACTGTCACATCGTTGCTTCGCTCTGGCAATACAAGCCAGTCGACGCCCAGCGCGGGAGTCGTCATCATCAGTAGCAAGACGGTTATCAGTTTGGTGTAGCGAATCATTCGGCCAACAATTGAAAATGAAGAAATCTACTGCCAGAGGATAATTCAAGCGTGAAGCGACAGGAACGTGCGAACATTGTTCGATCTCGATTGGACGACTTGTACCCCGAAACACCGATCCCACTGGACCACAGCGATGATTTCACCTTGCTGGTGGCTGTGGTACTGAGTGCTCAATGTACGGATAAGAAAGTCAACGAGATTACACCTGACCTTTTTCGCGCCGCCCCAACTCCCCAGAAGATGAGCCAGTTGGGGGAAGCGAGGATCCTGGACATCATTCGTCCCCTGGGACTTTCCAAACAAAAGGCGAAACACTTAGCGAAGCTTTCTCAGATGCTGGTGGACCTGCATCAGGGAGATGTGCCGCGCACGTTTGAGCAACTGGAGGCCTTGCCGGGTGTCGGCCACAAAACTGCCAGCGTCGTCATGGCACAAGCATTTGGTGTTCCCGCTTTTCCCGTCGATACCCACATCCACCGGTTGGCCCAGCGATGGGGGCTCACCAATGGCAAGAGCGTTGTTCAAACCGAAACGGATCTCAAGAAACTGTTTCCTGAAACGTCATGGAACAAACTGCACCTGCAGATCATTTTCTACGGGCGCGAATACTGCTCCGCCCGTGGATGCGATGGAACGAACTGCGAGCTTTGCTGCGAACTTTACCCGCGACGCAAGAAAGCGTTCATTCACAAAAAGCCCTAATGCTGATCTCCACGATCACACCAAGAGCTCCAGATGTCACGATAGACTTGCTCCAGATTTCGAGTGAATCGCTTGCCATCAAGAACCGTCGTTTGCATTTGCTCTCGCAGTTGACGACGAAGCCGACACAGTTTTGGTATATCGGCGGCCAACGACATGACCTTGTTGATGTACTCATCATCCGTGTGCGCTATCCACTGGTCATGTTCGATCGCTGTCACGACCGAGGCGCTGCTGCGTGAACTTCCTCGGTCACCGTACTGTGCAATCACAGGTACTCCGCTCCACAACGCTTCCAAAGTCGTTGTACCGCCTGCCCACGGCGACACGTCCAAAGCAACGTCGATGTCATCATATGTCTTCAAGTAACTCTCTCCCAAAAAGCTATCTCGGACTTCAATTCGTTGCGGATCCACGCCTTCCTCGGTGAGGGACTGGATCAAGCTCGCTTTGGATTCGCCAGTAAAGTGTGTGTTGAACGCGAGCAATCGAGAAGTCGGGCACGCCAACAGCAGTCTGCTCCAAAGCTTGCGTGTTTGTTGTGATATTTTGAATGGGCGGTGGAGTGAACCGAAGGTGATGTAGCCGTTTTTTTGCACTGGTGGCGATTGAATTCCCAGGCTCTGCTGGGGCGGTGAAAAACAAAAGGCCGCACGCGGCATTCGTATCAATTCTTCGGTGTGATACGTTTCCTCGCCAACTGGATGGACTGTTTCGCAACTCAGACGGTAGTCAATCGCTGAGAGTCCCGTTGTGTTTGGATAGCCCAGCCATGTCACTTGGATCGGCGCTGGCTTATGCGCAAAAGCGACCAGCCGATTGTTGGCAGTGTGCCCCGCAAGATCGACCAAGATATCAATTTTGTCACAAGCAATTTGCTCGGCCACTTGCAGATCCGACATCCCCGTTGTGAAACGCCATTGATCGACTTGCTCACGCATCCGTTGGGTCGATTGATCAGGAGTGGCGACCTCTGCGTAGCAAAACACCTCAACTGCTTCGGGGTCATGTGCATCCAATACGGGCTGAAAAAAGAACGCGACAGCGTGATTTCGCAAATCGGGTGACACATAGCCAATTCGCAGACGCCTGCTTTTTTGCCGCAGATTGCAATGCGGCCCAAGACTCTTGACTTGCCCGTGCAGCTTTGCCCACCGAAGGTGTTCATCGAAAAGCTCCTGCTGCGAAACCGCCGGGTCTGCGCTCATCAAATACAGCAGGGCACTACGTGATCGACTCAGCCTGGGGTTCAACCGGAGTGACTCGCGAAAGTGTTTTGCCGCACGATGATGGTCACTGGCAGCCATGAATACAAATGCCAACGAATTATGAGCGTAGGAATCATCGGGCCTCAACTCCAATGATCGCTGTAGACATGACACCGATCCGTCGAAGTCTGAAACATGGCTCAGCGCATTGCCAAGAAAATGATGCGCTCGTGAATCATTGGGATGAATCGCAACGAGTTCGCGAAAGTGTGCTACCGCTGCTTCGTGCTGATGCGAATTGAGCAGAGTTCTTCCGAAGTTCAGTTGCGTTTCGATCAACTCGGGATTCTGCTGGATCGCTTTTCCGAGAAATTCGGCGGCATCAGACCATCGGCATTGACGACGCAGCGACTCGCCCAGGTTCGTCAGCAAGAGTGCGTTGTCTGGATCGTGTTCCAGACAGCGGCGGTATAGCTGCTCAGCGTCCTTCAGTTTTCCTTGCCGCTGCCAAACGTTGCCTAAGTTCATGGCAGCGTCGTTCGATTCTGGCTCGATTTGCAAAGCCGTTTGAAAGTGTGCTTCGGCTTCTCCCAGACTCCCCGACTCCATCAGTACCGTGCCAAGATTGTTGCGCACGGTAACGGATTGAGGATCCAGTTCGGCCGCTCGCTTTAAGATAGAAGTCGACTTTTGTAGTTGGCCAGCGGACCGATAAACCAAACCCAGGTTCGACAGAATATCTGCCCGCTCTGGCGTCATCGCAGCTGCATTCTCGATACACTCCAAAGCATCTGCGTCATGACCCGTCGCGTGCAACAACATTCCGAGCAAATGCCAGGCGTCCGTGTTGGTGGGTTCACTCGCAAGAATTTTGCAATAAGCCTGCTTGGCCTTTTCGTAATCACCTTGTTGGTGAAGTTCCAGCGCGGCCTGCACACTGGGAGTATCCATTATGTGGTGCGGAACAGCATTCTTGCGTTTGCGTCGTTTTGGACGAACTCGATTTTTGGACGAAGCCACTGGGTTAGCTCATTGAGTTTTATCGGATTGAAATTAGCCAGCTGCGCGATTCCTCATAGCGCGACGCGTCTGAACAGAATTGCGAATGACACCACAAACACGGTGAACATCCTCTTCATTGACCTGACCGCCCGTGGGAAGACACAAGACGCTTTGGCAAAGCGAATCAGTGTTGAGCAACTGAACCGCCCCATGGACTGGTCGAGAACGATAGGGCTCCATCTGATGACAGCCGGGGTAAAAATATCGCCGTGCAAGAATTCCTTGGGCATGCAGATCGTTCATCAGCGTGTCGCGGTCAACACCCAAAACGCTTGCATCGATTTCGACGACCACGTATTGCCGATTGCTCGATCGAAGATGATCGAAGGAGTACAAACGGAGCCCTTCGATGCCGCACAGCTCCTGAGCGTACGTCGCGTGATTCTGGTGATTTTTCTCGATGAGTTGATCGATTTTCGCAAACAACGACATTCCCATTGCCGCGTTGACTTCAGACAGCTTGGCGTTTGTGCCCAAGTGATCGACGCGGTCCATCGCGGCAAATCCGAAGTTCTTCATCAAGCGAATCTTGGACGCCAACGCGTCATCGTTGGTCGCGATGGCCCCGCCTTCAAACGTATTGAAAAACTTCGTGGCGTGAAAACTAAAGACTTCACAGTCCCCAAAGCTACCGATGAGCGCTTCGTCACGTCCGCAACCGAACGCGTGGGCAGCGTCGTAGATCAATGCCAACTGATGTCGCTTTGCAATGTCAGCGAGTCGCTGAGTGTCACAGGGGTTACCCCAAAGATGAACACCCAAGATTGCCGAAGTTTCGCTCGTGATGAGGGACTCGGCGTGTGCCGGATCAATCGCGTGGGTATCCCGACAAACGTCCGCAAATACTGGTGTCAGACCTTCCCACTGCACTGCATGTGGCGTGGCGACAAACGTGAAGGCCGGGACGATGACTTCTCCGGTCAGTTCTAACGCATGACAGGCAAGTTGCAGCCCGATCGTCGCGTTGCAAACGGTGATGCAGTGCTTGACACCTAAGTAGTCGCAGAGCCGTTGCTCGAACTCGTTGACAACATTGCCCCCGTTGGTGAAACGACGGCACTCGAAAATCTGATCAACGTATCGATCAAAGACGTCACGATCACCGACGTTGGGTCCACCAACATGCAACACCTTTCTGGGCAAAGGAATTTCATGCGTTGTCAACTTGTCGGTCGTGTGGTCGGTCGTGGAAACGCGTTCCATCGCAAACGTCCATGATGCGATTGCGCTGGCGCGAGTCTTCAGTAGAGTACATCGAATCTGCCCAGCTGCACGCTCTTTGTTGTCGGCATTGACCGCTAAGATCCTTCACGCCATCCAACACGAATCCAAGGTGATGTGTCGAAGTCCCTTTCCGTGAGGGTACTCCCTCACCCAATGCTGCAGCGCCGCCTATTGCGATCCACTTTTTGCGTTGGTCGCGACCACAATGAAACCGCCAGCGCTGAACAAGGACTTCGTGACCGATGCACCATCGAGAGAAACAAAAGAAAGTTCATCGATTTGCCAATGAGTAGACGTCAGAATCGCTTTCAATTCGCGGCGTGAAAATCGATGCATGAACATTTCGTCCAAACCTCGGTACTGGTAGACACTGTCTCCAAAGTCGGCATCGGACCGGGTGATTGAGTTCCACCACGACTGCGATAACTTCCGTAGTCCGCCGGGTTCGTGCACGGCGGAATATCGATGGTGAACGTGCAGTACGAACCGCCCGCCAGGTCGGACGATTCGGGAGACATGCTGTAAAACGGTTTCCCGATTACGTCTCCCAGCAACCATCCCTAGTGTGCTGAAAAGGCACACCGCATGATCGAGCGAGTTTTCGGCGATGCACTGTAGCTGAACCAAGTTGGCGCGCATCGGTTGAACCGTGCCGCTACCGTTAGCGACATCTCCGTTGGCGACATTCTGCGCGTCACGCTTTGTCACCAACCGCTGCAACATCGCTTCGCTCAAATCCACCGCCAACAAGTGATAACCGCGACGAGACAGAGGCAACACTGTGCGTCCGGTCCCGCATCCCAGGTCGACGATGGATTGCCCTGAATCGTCGAGGCGCCCAGGGAACGTCGCCTGCACAATCTTTTGATCCAATGTGCAAAGCGGAGTATCGGCCACAAAGTCGTCGTAATGGTCCGCGATTGACCGTTGATTGACGTAGTGCCAAGTTCCTTCCGCAACACCGACGGGCCTTCGCCACTGCGGTGGGAGTCGGCCGCTGGACTGGTTTTGCGGGGGCTGGTTCATCGGTGGTTTGGGTTCCTATAATCCTGCCTCATCGAAAGTTCCAAGCGCCGCAGGACGGCTCGGGTTAACCAGCCATCTGCATCTCATGGCCTGGAACTTTTGTTTTCCAACTGCTCAGGCATCCGAAGTGTTGCTGGAGCATTCCAACGTGTTCACGCTACCAAAAAATCGTAGCGTATTAATCAGGAGTAGAGATTACCGTGGCAATTCGAGTGGCAATTAATGGTTTCGGTCGAATTGGACGACTGACTTTCCGCAACCTGATGGAACGAAAAGACGAGTTCGACGTGGTTGCCGTCAACGACCTGACTGACAACAAAACGCTGGCAACTTTGCTGAAGTATGACAGTATCCATGGTCGTTACCCAGGGACTGTCGATTACGACGACACTTCGCTGACAGTCAACGGCGAAAAGATCATGTGTCTATCCGAGCGTAATCCTTCGGCTTTGCCTTGGGGTGACAACAACGTCGACATCGTGATCGAATCGACCGGAATTTTCACCGGCCGTGCCGCCGATGGCAAACCTGGTTACGACACGCACTTGGAAGCGGGTGCGAAGAAGGTTGTCTTGAGTGCACCTGCCAAAGACGGTGCTGACTTGACTTGCGTTCTAGGTGTTAATGACGACCAGCTAAACGCCGACTTGAAGTGCGTCTCCAACGCGTCTTGCACAACGAACTGCTTGGCGCCTGTCGCAAAAATCCTGAACGATACCTGGGGTATTGAATCAGGTTTGATGACGACCGTTCACGCTTACACGAACGATCAAAACGTCCAGGACCAACCGCACAAGGATCTTTATCGTTGTCGTGGTGCTGCCCAAAACATCATTCCAACCAGCACCGGTGCTGCGAAGGCTGTTGGCTTGGTCATTCCAGAACTGCAAGGCAAATTGACCGGCATGGCGATGCGAGTTCCTGTGCCAACGGGAAGCGTCGTCGACTTGACCGTCAACTTGGCAAAAGAAGCCGACGCGGCCAGCATCAATGCGGCTGTCAAAGCAGCCGCTGATGGACCAATGAAGGGCGTTCTTTACTACACCGAAGACCCAATCGTCAGCAGTGACATCGTTCACGACCCACACAGCAGCATCTTTGCCGCTGACTTTACACAAGTACTTGGCGACACCGGCAAGATGGTCAAGGTCGTCAGCTGGTACGACAATGAGTGGGGCTACAGCTGCCGAACAGCTGACTTGGTCGC
>CAYUGI010000030.1:0-40635 GCA_964444105.1 uncultured Pirellulaceae bacterium | reverse complement strand
ACAGGGGAACATTGTTCGTATTGGCCATTTAAGCAACCTTCCGTGGTTGAGTCTTACATGCAGGGGAATCGACTGGAGACGCATGGTAGCAATCCTTGCTACCGAGTCGGCTGTCTCTGTCTTTGGATTAGCGGGTTCCTGGTTCCGAGGTCAATGTCCATCGAGGAAATTGACAGGTTTACGTCGAAAACGGCTACGAATGCGTCATCGTGACACACGCGTTTCTGCTATCAACGCGAGGAATCTTGCAAACCCAGCCAATTGCACGCTAGAGCTACCCTGGGTTAAACCTGCATAGCCGTTCCCATCGTGGTCCCTGGGGCGGGCAAGTTGCTGCTGCCTTGAAGGAACGTATCGATCGATCGTGCAGCTCCGCGGCCTTCGTTGATCGCCCAAACGACCAAGCTTTGTCCGCGGCGACAGTCACCGGCGGCGAAAACTTTGTCGATGTTGGTGGCGAACTTGCCGTGAATCGCTTGGAAGTTGCTGCGTTTATCGACTTCCAAACCCATCGATTCGGGGAGGTACTGTTCTGGACCCAAGAAGCCCATCGCTAGCAAAATCAACTGCGCTGGCCAAACTTTTTCGCTGCCTTCGACCTCGCCCATTTTCCAACCGCCTTCATCCGTTTTGGTCCAGCTGACTTCGACGGTTCGGACGCCTTTCAAGTTGCCGTCATCGTCCTTCAGAAACTCTTTGGACAGCAATTGATACTCGCGGGGGTCGCGACCGTACTTTGCTTCGGCTTCTTCATGGCCATAGTCAACGCGGAACGTACGCGGCCATTCGGGCCAAGGGTTATCGTCAGCGCGCTCTTCGGGTGGTTTAGGCAATAGTTCAAAGTTCACCAAGCTGCGACAACCGTGACGAAGGCTCGTACCGATGCAGTCCGTGCCGGTGTCACCACCGCCGATGACGATCACGTCTTTGCCTTCGGCACTGATAAAGTCGGCGTCGATTGAATCACTATGAACCATTTGCTTGGTGTTCGCAGTCAGGAACTCCATGGCAAAGTGAACGCCGTTGGCATCGCGGTTGTCGATTGGCAAATCACGTGGCTTGGTCGCACCACACGCAAGCAGCACCGCATCGTGGCTGTTGACCAGTTCTTTGGGGTCGATGTCTTTACCAACGTTCACTCCCGTGACGAACTTGACGCCTTCAGCGGTCATCTTGTCGACGCGTCGCTGCACAGCTTCCTTGGACAGTTTCATATTCGGAATGCCGTACTGCAGCAATCCACCGATGCGATCAGCACGTTCGTAGACGGTGACTTCGTGGCCAACGCTGTTGAGCTGGTCAGCGGCGGAAAGTCCAGCTGGGCCACTGCCAACGATCGCAACCTTTTTCCCGGTGCGTGACTCAGGCGGCGTCGGAACGATCCAGCCTTTCTCCCAAGCGTTATCAACGATCGCGTTTTCAATGTTCTTGATCGTCACGGGCGGGTTCGTGATTCCCAGCACACAAGAACCTTCGCAAGGTGCCGGGCAAGTACGACCGGTGAACTCGGGGAAGTTGTTGGTCTTGTGAAGACGCTCGATCGCTTCTTTCCAGCGATTGTTGTAGACCAAGTCGTTCCATTCGGGGATCAAGTTGTCGATCGGACAACCTGTTCCCGACTGACAAAATGGAACGCCGCAATCCATGCAGCGTGCACCTTGCTCGCGAAGATGATCTACCTTTGGTTCGGTGTAGATCTCGTCGTAGTCATTCAGGCGGACGACTGGCAAACGCCAAGCGACTTTCTTGCGGTCAAATTCTTTGAATCCTGTAGGCTTACCCATGATTCTTTCTCGGTAGGTTTTATGTTTGTTTTGTTGTAATTAGACGGGCGACGTTTCGGCGTTACGCTGTCGCCGCTTCGGCATTCTTCATTTCGTTCAGAACGCGTTTGAAGTCGGTCGGCATGACCTTGACGCACTGCGACATGAACCCGTCCCAGTCAGCAAGCACTTGTTCAGCGACAACGCTGCCGGTGAATTGCTGATGTCGCGAAATCATTTCCTTGACGTCGGCTTCTTCTTCGCCGGCTTCGATCTTTTCAAGTTCGACGGTGGCTAAGTTGCAGTTCAAATTGAACTTGCCATCTTGATCCCAGATGTACGCGATGCCTCCGGACATTCCGGCGGCAAAGTTACGTCCGGTGGGGCCAAGTACGACAACGCGTCCCCCCGTCATGTATTCGCAGCCGTGGTCGCCGACACCTTCAACCACTGTTTTGGCACCGCTATTGCGGACGCAGAAACGCTCTGCCGCTCGGCCACGCAGATAGGCCTCGCCGCTGGTCGCTCCGTACAGACAAACGTTGCCGACCAGAATGTTCTCTTCGGAGGCAAAGCTGCTGACCTTGGGCGGATACACAATCACGCGGCCACCGCTAAGGCCTTTGCCGACGTAGTCATTGGCGTCGCCTTCCAAATCAATGGTCACCCCATGCGAAAGGAATGCTCCGAGGCTTTGTCCGGCTGAACCCGTCAATTCGATGCGGATCGTGTCATCAGGCAGTCCACCTTGGCCATGCTTCTTCGCGACCTCGTTGCTAAGGATCGTGCCGACCGTGCGATTGATGTTAATGATTGGCGTCTTGATGACCACTGGTTTGCCGCTTTCGATCGCTGGCATCGCTTGATCCAAGATGACGGTCATGTCGAGTGATTTTTCGAGCGAGTGATCTTGTTCCTGCGTGCAAATCACATCGACATCGTCATGTGGCTTGTTGGCAGGCATCAACATCGACGTCAAATCCAAGCCGTCCGCCTTCCAGTGTTTGATTGCAGCGTCAGTCTTCAGCACTTCGCTGTGCCCAACCATGTCGTCGATCGTCTTGAATCCAAGCTTCGCCATGATCCGGCGAGCTTCCTCGGCGACCATGAACAAGTAGTTCACGACGTGCTCAGGCTTGCCATTGAACTTCGCACGCAAGTCTGGATCTTGCGTGGCGATGCCAACTGGGCAAGTATTCAAGTGACACTTACGCATCATGATGCAGCCGAGCGTGATTAGTGGCGCGGTGGAGAAACCAAACTCTTCCGCACCAAGCAGTGCTGCGATCACAACGTCGCGACCGGTTTTTAGTCCGCCATCAGTTTGCAGAACCACGCGGCTACGCAAATCATTCAGAACCAATACCTGGTGCGTCTCTGCGATTCCGAGTTCCCACGGCAATCCTGCGTGCTTGATGCTAGTGAGAGGCGATGCACCTGTTCCGCCCGTATCACCCGCGATCAGAATGTGATCCGCATGAGCCTTGGCAACACCTGATGCGATCACGCCGACACCGACTTCACTGACCAGTTTGACACTGATACGTGCGGCGCGGTTGGCGTTCTTCAAGTCGTGGATCAGCTGAGCCAAGTCTTCAATCGAGTAGATATCGTGGTGCGGCGGGGGACTGATCAGTCCAACACCTGGCGTGCTGTAGCGAATCCTAGCGATGTTTTGATCAACCTTCTTACCGGGCAACTCACCACCTTCGCCGGGCTTGGCACCCTGCGAGATTTTGATCTGAATCTCATCGGCGTTCGTTAAGTACTCGATGGTGACACCGAACCGCCCCGAAGCGACTTGCTTGATCGCGGAACGCTTCGTGTCGCCGTTTTCAAGCGTCTGGAAGCGAATCGGATCTTCACCACCTTCACCCGTATTACTCTTGCCGCCCATGCGATTCATGGCGATGGCAAGTGTCTCGTGCGACTCCGCGCTAATACTGCCGAAGCTCATCGCTCCGGTGCAAAAACGCTTGACGATATCGCTAGCCGGTTGAACTTCGTCCAGCGGGATCGAATTGTCGGTTTCCTTGAAATCCAACAGACCGCGGAGCGTGCAACGATTGCGGTTGTCCGAATTGATCTGATGGGAGAACTTCCAGTATGCGTCTTCGTCCTTATTCCGCGCGGCAACTTGCAAGTTGGAGATTGACTCGGGAGACCATGTGTGCTTTTCCCCCTCGGCTCGCCAGTGAAACTCACCCAAGTTCGGTAGTTGCGGAAGCTTGTCATCGACACGCTCGGGATATCCCAACGCGTGACGTCGCAGCGCCTCGTCGGCAACGACATCGAACGAAACGCCTTGGATTCGGCTCGCAGTGCCCACGAAGCACTTGTTGATAATCTCGTCCTTCAGGCCAAGTGCCTCGAAGATCTGCGCACCTTTGTAACTTTGCAGCGTGCTGATGCCCATTTTGGCCATGACCTTCAACATGCCCTTGGCAACGCCCTTGCGGTACGCAGCAACGATCTTGTCGTCGTCCAAGGCTGGGTCCATTAGTCCGTCACGACGCGACTGCCACAGAGCCTCGAACGCCAAGTATGGATTGATCGCATCGGCACCATAGCCGATCAAAAGGCAATGCTGGTGCACTTCGCGTGCTTCGCCTGTTTCGACGACCAAACCGATCTGAGTCCGCTTAGCTTGCTTGATTAAGTGGTGGTGGACGGCACCGATCGCAAGCAGTGCGCTAACGGGGACGCGATGATGACCGACGGCGCGGTCGCTCAGCACGACCAGCTCAATGCCGGCGTCTGCAGCTTCCTCTGCCTCGTGTGCGATTCGGTCGAGTGCCTTCTGCAGGCCTGGCTTGCCTTCATTGCGATCAAACGTAATGTCGATCACACGGCTTTGCCAACCTTGATGATTGATGTGCTTTAGCGCCGCAACTTCTTCGTTCGTCAGAATCGGATGATCGACCAACAAACGATGACAGTGCTCAGGCGTAGCGTCCAGAATGTTCTGCTCCGGACCGATGTAGCATTCCAGCGACATGATCACTTCTTCGCGAATCGAATCGATGGATGGATTCGTGACTTGCGCGAAGAGCTGCTTGAAGTAATCATAGATCACGCGCGGCTTGTCGCTTAAACAAGCGATAGCGCTGTCGTTACCCATCGACCCGACGGGGTCGCGAAGCTGCTCGACCAATGGACGCAACATGAACCGCATCGTTTCGGCGGTGTAGCCGAACGCTTGCATGCGAGGCAGCAAAGTATCGCTGTCGAAACCGTGCGGCTCGCCTTCGGGATGCAAGTCGGCCAAACGAATTCGCTGCTTCTTAAGCCAATCACCGTACGGCATCGCTTTTGCAAAAGATGTTTTCAGCTCTTCGTCGGGAATCAATCGACCTTCTGCAAAGTCGATCAAGAACATCTTGCCGGGCTGCAAACGACCTTTCTCTTTGACGATCGCAGGATCGACCGGCAACACACCGACTTCGCTTGCCATAATCACACGATCATCATGCGTGATGTAGTAGCGACTTGGTCGCAAACCGTTTCGGTCCAATGTGGCTCCGATGTAATGGCCATCAGTAAACGCGATCGAAGCTGGACCGTCCCAAGGCTCCATCAAGCAGGAGAAATACTCGTAGAAGGCTCGTTTGTCCTCAGACATCGTTTCGTGCTTCTGCCACGCTTCGGGCACCATCATCATGATGGCTTCTTGAAGCGTCCGGCCGTTCATCAGCAAGAACTCCAGCACGTTGTCAAACGTTCCCGAGTCACTGCAGTTGGGTTCGACGACCGGAAACAGTTTCTCTAGCTCGTCACCGTATAGCTTGCTTTCGGCGTTGCCTTTGCGAGCACGCATCCAGTTGGCATTGCCGCGAAGCGTATTGATCTCGCCGTTGTGGCTCATAAAACGCAGCGGCTGAGCTCGGTCCCAACTGGGGAACGTGTTGGTCGAAAAGCGACTGTGGACCATCGCTAAATGCGTCTCGAAATCTTCATCGCGAAGATCGCTGTAGTAAGGCAAGACTTGAGCTGGTGTCAGCATGCCTTTGTAAATGATGACCTTGGTGCTGAGCGAGCAGATGTAGAACATCAGTGCTTGCTCCAGCGACTCGCTGCCACGAAGGGCGTGGGCTGCTTGCTTGCGAATCAAGTACAGCTGACGCTCGAACTGGTCGGCATCCAATCCGTCGGCCGCACCGACAAAAAGTTGCTCGATGAACGGTTCGGACGCGCGTGCGGTTGGTCCAACGTCGGCATTGTCGGTCTCTTGCGGCACATCACGCCAACCGATGAGCGTCTGCCCTGTCTCGGCGATTAGGTCGTTGATTTTTTCTTTGCAGAAAGCACGTTCAGCTTCGTCTTGCGGCAAGAAGATCAAGCCAGCTGCAAACCGTCCAGGCTCTGGCAACTCCACACCCAAGTCAGACTTGGCGACCTTCTTGAGAAACTTGTGGGGCAAGCCGCACATGATTCCGGAGCCATCGCCCGTATTGGGTTCGCAACCGCAAGCACCACGGTGATCCATCGCAATCAAAATCTCGTCAGCGTCCAAGACATTTTGATGGCTTGGCTTGCCTTTGATGTGAGCGATGAATCCAACGCCGCATGCATCGCGTTCTTGCTCAGGATCGTAGAGGCCTTGTGCTGGTGGCAAATGGATCAGGTCTTTCATCGAATTACCTTCTGTGTCTTTCAAAACGTTGGTCGATGCCATTGAGTGATGAATGGATGAGGAGTTTTTATGTTGATTAGATTTCATGTTCATATCTTGTTTGCAGAGCCTATCTGGAAGGCGATGCCGATACAGAGTGAGAGAGCGGCAGCGAGTTTGCGAAATACTCGTCTTGACGAGTGCTGTGAGCACTAAGCAATCACAGAGGATCCGTCTCCGCCGCCAATTGCTGGTTGATCTAAGGGAACCTTCGACCGCGGCGAACTGTGAGCTGTTTTACCGACAGCCCTGTTAGCCGACTGCCCTGCCGGCGATCCCTTTTCTTTCTGAGGATCCAAAGTTCGGCCGAGCAGCAGAGATCCAAAATCGCCCGCCGCCTTGCTCAGTTTTCCAGATCGTTTGAAAATGATTCCAAGGGGACGCGTCATCCGAAGATCACGACACGCCACGACGCCAAGCGAACCGGTTGCCGTCTCACGACGAACCGCCGCTTCGGGGACAATACCGATTCCACGGTTGGCCTGAATCGCACGCACCATTGAATCGCAATTGTCGAACTCCATCGTGATGTCGACACTGACTTTTGATTTCGCTAACAGCTGATCAATTTCGCGACGAATCGCCAGTTTTCGGTCAAACCCCACCATCGGCATCTGATGAAGCTCGCTCAATGTGACGTCGGTGCGCTGCGAGAATGGATGCGACGGCGAGCAAACCAGTCGCATCGGCTCTTGTTGCCAAAGGACGTAGCGAAGTTGTTTTGTATTCTTGGGAAAGCTGACCAAGCCAAAGTCAACGCTTCCGTTGGCCGTCATTTCAATGACTTCTTCGTTGCTACCGAATTCGGAGTGAACTTGAACATCCGGATGCAGGCGATTGAATTCGTCAGTCGCCTCAGGCATGTAGCTAAGACCAACGCTGACGATCGTGCCAATTGTCAGCGAGCCGCTGAGCGACTGATTTGTGCAACGGACTTCTTGCTCCAGCTGATGATAGCCGTGGACAAGACTGCGAACGCCGGCCAGATAGGTTGTTCCGGCGGTTGTCAGCACCAGCGGTCGCTTGGAGCGATCGATCAATTGAACGCCCAGTGACTCCTCTAGCTGCTGCATCGCCTGGCTGACGCCGCTCTGCGTTAATTCGTGAACGTCCGCAGCCTTGGAAAAGCTACGCAGGTCGGCCACGGAACAGAAAAGCTCAAGCGTTCGGAGATGCAAAACAGATGCGACCCTCAGTATTAGCATTGGTGATATTAAGGCTTCTCGCCTCAACTTTCAGTAATGCAAACTACCAGAACGATTCTGTTCGTCAATCTCAAGGACATTGCGACGCCCCTCGCCACAAATAGCGGCGTCAACGGAGCCATCGAGTCGATTTAGAGGCAGCTTATTCGCTGCTGGAGATTCTGCTCTAGTCAGCTGATGCGGTGCGGAACCGACGCGGCAGCGTGAAAGCGTATAGCACCGTGATGCAGCCAGCAGACAACGCCAACCAAGGCAACCATTCTTTGGGTCGCCACTCGCTGGCAGCATTATTGGGCGATCCTGTGGGATCAAAGAAATCAACAGCCGTTGTGCCGACGTGGGAATACAGAACCGCACTGTCGATCATCAGACACTCCGTACCGAAGATGATGGCCATGAAGCCCAAGGCAATGAAAATAGCTCGCCACATCGCAACGACCCGCGAATAGAATTTTGGAGTGAATCTGACCTAACTCTTTTCCTATATCGGGAGTCATTGCTATCAACTTGATCCGTTCGCCGGTCATTCCGAACAGGACGACCAGAGCGCACAAACCCACATCGCTATGGGAATCCCTCACCTAGTTGAGGGTATTCATTCATTCGCCGCCGTCTGAACCGGTTTGCAAGCGAAAGACTGGGGCAAGCTTCAAGCGGATTTCTAGCTAAAAGACGGGAGCGATCGCTGCGGATTGGGCAAGTGACCGAAGCTTTTCAGCTTGTTCCGCTGACTGCCATGAAACCGCTACGACCTCTATCCTCCGCAGATTCGCAACGTGCTGAAGCTTATCCAAGGACGGGTTTCCGACAGCAAACGGTAGACGACGTAAGCTTCGGCGTACTTTGTCCTTTGATCAATCAGCATTCGTGCTGCACCAGAAGGCGGCATCTTCGTCGCAGCAAGGCAAAGTCGTTGAAACTTTGCTTGAGCATTCCATGGATCTATCTGAACCAGTCACCGGCCAGCCCACGCCTGTGATCGCAAAACCGCATCACGTCGACAGTACCCACAGCTTGCTGAATACACATGACAGCAACAGAGGTGACGTCAATCATGCGCTCTCGACTGCAATTCTGAATTGCGCTGATCTGACGATCATTTCCACCGACTTAGATGGGATCATCCGCACTTGTAATCAGAGCGCTCTGCATCGTCTTGGTTACGACGCCAGTGAAGTACTGCATCGAGTTACACCAGCGCTTATTCATGACCCAGTCGAAGTTGCCCAAAGGGCAAAGGTCCTTAGTGAAGAACTTGGTCATCGTGTAGAGCCTGGTTTTGAAGCATTTGTTGCGAAAGCAAGACTGGGCATTCCTGACGAAAACGACTGGACCTACATCTGCAAAGACGGCAGTCGATTCACGGTTCGCTTGACGGTCACGACACTTTTTGATCGCAGCGGAAATCTGATTGGATTCCTGGGTGTAGGCAAAGACGTATCGCAACAGCGCGATGCGGAACGTGCTCTACGGGAAACCAAACTTCGATTTGAGTCGTTCATGAACAACACGCCCGCGATGGCATACATCAAAGATGCCAACGGTAAAATGCTGTATGCCAACGAACAATTGAAAACCACATTTGAGATTACCGACGCGGAATTGCTCGGCAAGACCGACACCGAACTATGGGGCCAGGACGTCGGGGCCACGTTACACGAACACGACAAGATGATCCTTCAAGCGAACAAGCAAATCCGCTTTGAAGAAACGGTGCCAACTCCTGATGGAACTGAGCGGACTTGGTTGAGTTTCAAATTTCCGATTCCAACCGAAGATGGCGATAATCTGTTGGCAGGACTTTCGATCGACATTACCGACCAAAAGTACTATCAGGATCAACTGGAGGAGCACCAAGAACGATTACAGGAAGCTGTCGCAAAACTGGAGCGAATCAGTCAAACAGATTCCTTGACCAATTTGACCAATCGGGGTGAGTTCGATCGGCGATTGCGTGATGAGATCGCACGTGCACAAAGATATCAGTTACCGATGTCGCTGGTGATGATCGATATTGATGCGTTCAAAATGTACAACGATACATTTGGTCATCCGGCGGGAGACGCCGCACTGGTGGATGTGGCGGAACTGCTTCGCTACTACGCGCGAACCAGCGACGTAGTCGCCAGGGTCGGTGGAGAGGAGTTTGCGATCATCATGCCTACGACTCCATTGCAGGGGGCCTATCTGGCGAGCGAACGACTGCGCAAGGGCATCCAGGATCACTCCTGGACGCAGCGTCCCGTTACGATCAGCGTCGGTATCGCGGAACTAAATACCAACGCCGAGGATGCCGAGTCGATCATGCAATCCGCTGACCAAGCGTTGTACCGCTCCAAGAAGGCGGGCGGTAACCGAGCGACCGTGACTAGCGACCGTGACTAGCGACCGTGACTAGCGACCGTGACTAGCGATCTTGGGTCCTGATATTGTCAAACAAATTCAGCCTTAGAGTCAAAGCAAGTGCTTGGCTTTGACATCCAGATACTGATTGATCAACGGCGCTGTCAATTCGTCCGGAAAAGCATCGACGATCAACACGCCGCGGTGCTCCAAGTCTTTCAGAATCTGGTGACGCCAAAGTAGAATGTCCGCTGCTGCGGCAGCGCGGTACATGCTGTGCTTGTCGCCGCCGGGTGAATCAGCTGCTTCAAACATTTCACGATCACGAAGCAGAACACCCAAGGGCAAGTGTTGCCCACTAATGTTCGCCAAGTAATCGACGACCGAATTCGCATTCACTTCATCAATCACGTTGGTTGCCAAAACGACAAGCGACCGCTGCTTGCAGTGTCCTGAGAGATACAGGAACGCTTGGTCGTACCGCGATTCAACAAGGCGTGGGAATTGGTCAAAGCCGGCTTGAATCAACCGGTTCATTTGGCTCTTACCACCACGAGGCGGAATGTAAGCGTGGATCGTGTCGGAAAAACACAGCATGCCAACCGCGTCACCTTGCGACAACGCCACGTACGCCATCATCAATGTGGCGTTGAGCGCGTGATCCAACAGCGAGTACCCATCGCGTTCGTTAGTCATCATGCGACCACAGTCCAGGAGGAAAATAACGCGCTGGCTTTGGTCGCTTTGGAACTGCCGAACGGTTAGCTTGCGACGCCTGGCTGTGCTTCGCCAATCGATGTGTCGGTAGTTGTCGTCACGCGAGTAATCTCTCAGTCGTTCAAAGTCGCTGTCTTGGCCGATACGCCGGGTCCGACGCACACCGATCAGGCTTAACCGGTTGGTGCGTGCCAAGAGCGCGTAGTCGGACAGTTGCTTCATATCCGGATAAACATTCAGCTGGTTGGTTGCATCGATGTCCAAGTGGCGCATCCAAAGCCGCAGTGGACTGGCGAACCGAAGGTAGATTTTCTCAAGCGTGAAAGCTCCGCGACGTCCAGGCGTCAGCTTGCGATGGGCCGTCATTCGGCCGCCCGGTGGAAGTCGCAACGCATGCTCAGGCGGACTGGACGTGAACTTCTCAGGCAAGTCATCACGCACCGCGCCGACCAGCGTCAACGTCGTGCGATTCTCGATCGTAATCTCGCTTTGCACGGGAACGCCCAGCGAACACGACCGAGCAATCGATCGCGTACCGGAGATTCCGCGTTTGGCGGCGTCATAAACAAGAAAACAATCGATGAATGCGACCGTCAAAATCAATGCATCGACCGCGATAATCGCCGTCACGATCCGCGGAAAAAACACGTTGGCGATGCTCAGCAAAACGCCCGCGCCTAACAACGCAATCCAGTACATCGTGGGGTAGATCTTCAGCCTCCACGCAACCAATAGCATGGGTAGAGCAACGATCATCATCAGCAACCATGGCAATTGCGTCGCCCACTGAATCGAATCAGTAGCGGTTGCTTGGACCACTTCTCTCAGCACATCATCTTCAAGCACAAAGAAATCCCTCCAGGCGTTCTATGCATCGCCTTCGGAAACGCAACGCTCCTGCCTTCACTCTCCCTTCGGGAGAGTCGGACGCAGTAGCGGCCGGAGAGGGCAATGCGTGTTGAAAATGATGGTTGTCGCCCATTTCGGTTCGCCCTCTCCTCGCTATGGCTCGACTCTCCCAGAGGGAGAATGAACTTCGATTCGAAGACAGGGTTTTTCGCTGCGTTTCACAATTCAGAAAATTGTTCATCACAGGGCGATCGTCACTGTTTTGTTTTCGGTGTAGGCTCGTAAACCTTCTTCGCCAAGCTCACGTCCGTGGCCACTCATTTTGAATCCGCCAAACGGTGCGGCGGCGTCAAACACGTCATAGCAGTTGACCCAAACCGTTCCGGCGCGAACACGTGAGGCGTAGTCGTGTGCGGTGGAAATGTCGCGTGTCCAAACCGCTGCAGCCAAACCGAACATCGTATTGTTCGCACGACGGATCATGTCTTCCTTATCGTCAAACGTGAGCACACTCAGCACCGGTCCGAAAATCTCATCCTTGGCAATCGACATGTCGTCATTGACGTTGTCAAAAATCGTTGGTGCGATGAAGTAGCCTTTATCGCCAACACGCTCGCCGCCAGTCACACATGTAGCGCCCTCGTCTCGTCCTTTATCGACGTACGACATGATCTTGTCGAATTGAGCTTGATCTACTTGTGGTCCTTGCTGCGTGTCCGCGGCAAACGGATCGCCTACCTTGCGTTTCTCGGTCAAGGCTTGCAGCTTGGACAAGAATTCGTCGTGGACGCTGCTTTCGACAAACAGGCGACTGCCGGCGCAACAGCATTGGCCTTGGTTCAAGAACAAACCGATGTAGGCACCTTGCGCGGCGGCATCCAAATCAGCGTCAGCAAACACAACATTCGGACTCTTGCCACCAAGCTCGAAGGTCAATCGCTTCAAAGTGTCTGCCGAATCACGTGTGATGACCTGAGCCGTGCGGTGTTCACCTGTGAAAGCAATCTTATCGATCAGCGGGTGCTTCACACACGCGGCTCCAGCGGTGGGTCCGAATCCTGGAACCACGTTGATCACTCCATCAGGAATACCAACTTCTTTCGCGAGTTGAGCCATGCGAAGACAAGTGAGTGGCGTTTGTTCGGCAGGCTTCATTACGATCGTGCAGCCGGCGGCCAAAGCGGGCCCCCATTTCCAAGCCGCCATCAGAATCGGAAAGTTCCACGGGATGATCTGGCCAGCAACACCAACAGGTTCCGATTTGGTGTAGCAAAGATGGTTACCGCGAATTGGAATCGTCTTGCCGTGAATCTTGTCCGCGTAACCGGCATAGTACCGCAAGCAGTCGATCGCTAGCGGCAAGTCAGCCGTACTACTTTCGCTAAACGGTTTGCCGTTGTCCAACGTCTCCAGCCTCGCGAGATCTTCTAATTCCGACTCCATGCGATCTGCCAGCAAATACATCAGCCGACCGCGGTCACGTGCATCCATTTTGGACCAGGGGCCGGATTCAAACGCGTGTCGAGCTGCTTTAGCGGCCAGGTCAACATCCTCGGCATCACCCTCGGCGACTTGGCAGATTTCTTCCTCGGTCGCGGGGTTAATCGTGGCAAACGTTTTGCCGCTCGCTGCGGGAAGCCATTTGCCATCGATAAAGCACTCGGTTTCGCGAATTTCAACGTCGGGCGTTGCGGATACTGTCGTGGACATAACGGACCTCTAGGGAATCGGAGCGGGCGTGAATCAAGAAACTAAGTATAGCGAATTTCACAGCCACACTCGATTTGTCCTAACCCTGCGACAGGGTCATCACTTTTTGGCCTTGGGTGGCGTAGCCGCCGGGCATTCGCACCGGTTTTACCGAGCAACCGAGGTCATCGGCTCGTTTGCGCCGTTGGAAAACTGCTTTGCCCTGCATGCAATGCGCGCGCACTTGCAGTCGCGTTGCACTTTACGTAGGCTGTCATTGCCTCTTTTTGCCGCGGCAAACCCCACATCCCGTGCGAGCCCGCGCAGTGGATGACCTACGGCTCTTGCGTGCTGAGTGTGGCTATCGAACCCGCCCAAACTCTCCCGAAAAATCCGCTGAACGACTCGCTTTTCGGCGAGTATGCGCGGATGCTATTGACCGGGACCGCTGCGGGTGCAGCAATCACTTCTGCGTTCCGTAGTGGCTCCGATCTGCTTGCCGCAATGCTGGTCGTTGGCAATCTTTTGGTTCTAGGCAGTCTCTTCAGTAGGTGGCCGCCGGCCGGCTTGATGCGATGCACAGCCTTGGTCGGTTTCGCAACCGCGTTAGCGGCGCTAACGATCCGATCAAGTGCCCCAAATGGATGGTGGTCGCCGCTCCCTTTTTTCTCGCCTGCATCGCTGTTGGCGTCTCTAGCACTCATTGCGGGAAGTGACTTGGTTGTCACTGTGCAAGCTGGCATCAGCACGGAAAAGAAGACTGGAGTACGATCACATCGCGTCGGGGGATTGTCGATCGGAGTGATTTTGTTGTTGAGCTATATGATCGTTGTTCCGTCGGTTGATGCGTTCCTGGAGCAGTTTCGCGAGCGGCCCAGCAGCTACGTTGTTGAAGACCTGACCATTTGGGAGAGCGCGCGGATTCGCAGCACCAAGTTTGCTGTGTTTGCGATCTTTACTTACTTCGGCGCCTGTTGGGGCAGTTTCCTGAACGTGGTTGCGTATAGCCTGCCGCGTGGCGAGGTGATTGCTCTGCGGTCTTCTGCATGTCCGAAGTGCAAGACTCCGCTTCGCCGCATCGACAACCTTCCCATTTTCAGCTACCTGAACCTTGGTGGTCGATGCCGTGACTGCGGTGTGCAGATACCGATCCGATACCTAATCGTTGAATTGATCGCGGCCGGGATTTTCGCGTCGTTGTTCCTCTATGAATTGGTGACCGGCGCAGCCAATGTTCCCGGTTTTCAGCATTACCAATACGCCGGGATTCTGTGGATCATTCTGTACACAAAGTGGCCCGTCGTCGGAGTCTATTTCTTCCACTGTGCATTGTTTTGTTGTTTACTAACTCTGTCGTTGATGGAGATTGATCGCCGACGATCCCCTCGCCGTTTCGGGTGGCTCCTGCTGGTTCTTTTCGCATCGCTCCCAGTCGTATTCGCGACGTTGCGCCCCATTCCTGTGTGGTCTGGCCTGCCCATTCAGTTGCAAGACAATCTTTCGCCATGGGTTGCTCAAGCAATTGCCAGCTTGATCGGCGGGGGTGTTGGCTGGGTGCTGGGTATCGGGACAAGGCGAGCAAAGTGGTTGCGGCGAGCTCGAAATTTGCCGCTTGCGTTGCCGCTGATCGGAGTCGCACTTGGCTGGCAAGCGGTGCTGACAATTGGAATCGCGTTCTTCGTCGCCTGCTCACTGTTAACCACTGCCGCACAACCTAGACGCTGGGTCAAGCGATTCGGCGCAACAGCCGTTCTGCTGCTGGTTGCCATTGTCCATCACCCATTCTGGAAGATGATCACAGAGATTTGGCGCTAAGGGGATTTGGCAATCAGTGGGTAGACTTCAACAGCGTTTCGAGTCATAAAAAAATGCGTTGTGACCCGACTGGGTTCACAACGCATGATCGTTATTTAGTTGTGAGCGAACCGTGCTGGCTCGCTCGCGTGTTGACGTGTCCGGCGAGGAATTACTGCTTGCGACGGCGTCGACGGAGAGTTGCTGCTCCGCCAATGACGGCCAGTAGTGAAAGCGAAGAAGGCTCCGGAACAGCGGTAGCACTTCCGACAACGAAACGAAACGTTTCTGTGTCAGTCAGTAACCCTAACGTGTTGTGTGTTGCCGAAGCAGTCAATTCAACGTCGTAAACACCTTCTTCGGTGAAACCTATATTCCAATGGCTGTGAGTACCGGCAGCGAGGCCTAACGAATTTGGAGTCGATTGAATGACGCCAGCTTCGGTGTCCATGTTGACCGTTACCGTTCCTGTGCCGCCATCTATACTCCAAAGCGAGAAATCGCCCGGTCCGCTAAAGCCCGAAAGTGCAAACTCTGGGGAACTGAATGTTCCAGGGTCAAGCTCTTCTGCGGCGAATCCCATAAACGGAAGCCCGGCCGTATCCGTAGTTGGCAAAACCCAAACAGGACTGCCATCTGGACCAAGAAAGTCGAACGACGGAGCGAGCGGGACCGTGCCTGCTGCACCATCGCCAATGCGCGTATAGATCTCACTGGGTTCAATTTCCGCATCTTCGCCAGCAGCGAACGGAGTACCGTCGTACACGTCACCACCTGACGTGGTTCCATTCAGGACCGCGCTGGTTCCAAAGTGGTAGTGCAAGAAAAGCTCGTTTCCACCTTCGTAACCAATGCCAATGTCGCTGTGGCCACTGGCGTACTCGACCGTTGCGGCATCCGCCGATCCGGCGGCCCCAACAGCGAGTGCGAGCACACAGACGCCAGCCAGCGCGTGTGAAAGGATCTTCTTAGTTAACATATTCCGTTTCCAGAAAGAGTATGGGTTGAGGACAGTTTGACAATCAAACTACTTCTGCACCTTACTTGTAAACGCAATCGTTGTGCATTACCAGCCAGCTCATGCAAATTAGTTGGATTTTTCTACCACGCTGACCCATCCCCCTGACGTCTCCAATTCACGGACGTGCCAGATCGCGTCACCTTGAGGCCACGAATACGAATGACCGGTTGGTGCGGGCCTTGGTGGAACTTCGCTTTCATCGACACCACTGCCCGCCAGGATCGTCCCCATGGCTTTGGCCTCGAACGCATTCGGTTGGACAGCCGCACGCCGCAGGTCGATCGGTGCGGCGTCTTCTGGCACACTAAATTTCCGGTTGCGGGCGACCGGTCGTGTTCGCTTTACAGGGAGTGGCAACGGTTCACCGGTTAGCACAATCCACATTTGAGCCCGGTTCTCTGCTAAGGCGTCGGCGGAATCAGCCTCGTCAACGTTACCGTCTTGGGCCAACGCGACACGCGATGAAGCGAGCAATCGCGCCGAAGGCAGCTTGCCAAAAGTCAATTCCAGTTGCGACAAGTCTGGCGCGTCAGGTTTGGTCGGTCGGGCGCAACCGGTTAGTATCCACGTGAGCAGCACCAGAAGAACCACAGGCCGCGCAGTCGGCAAAGTGCGGGCCTTCGAGTTGCGGAGGCACACGTCCGGCATCAAACCCGGACAGTGTTTCTTGCCAGTCACCAAAGCGTTCAGCATCACCTGTCTGTTCAAGGCCAACTCACTTGTTGACTCTCGTCGTTTCCCGTAACCCTTGATCGCTGTCGGTCTGTTGACGAAAACGTGGCGAGTGCCCAGGCAGCTGACAGGCATTAAAAGTCCGCTTCAATGGTGTGGCCATCGCTGCCACTTCCCATCGCCCACCACACTTCACGATCGATCGATTCGGTCCGAAAACTGTTGCTACCATCGGCCATCAAAACGTGTATCCCGCCGACGTGGTAGCTGCTGGGGGTAACGATGTTATTGCCTACGTCCTGACCTCCGTAGATGTGACAATTACGCTTCCCAATGGGCATCACGTGCATGTAAGTGTTGTCCGAAAACGTCCATCCGCTGATCCAAGCGTGGCCGCGTTTGGTGGCATAGGCCGGATCACTCAACGTAACGCTTCCGCAATACGTTTGCCATGAAGGTAGTGATCTAGCGCTTGTCGATCCGCCACAGTAGGATTGCATTGTTTGAGGCACAGTCGCAGGAACATACCGGCTGCCGAAAAAACCTGGAACGGTGAACACTTCGCCGATCATCCGCTCCGATACGGCAGCAGTGTTGGACAGCCCGTCGGTCAAGTCTCGCAGCTTGATCTTCTTCGCCTGCCAAGTATTTGCGGAAGCATCGTTAGAGATTCCAATCACGCCGTTCTGTTTGGTAATCGGCGTACCATCTTTCCAGTGCGCCCCTTGCGGCCATCCCACATTGCCAACGTAGCTTCCTGGAGCCGTCTCTTCGTTGTCGGAAGACTGCACGACACCACCCGGGTCTGAGGGACAAAGATAGACGGGCACGATCGTACGCGCCGCTTCAGCGTTGGGGTGCGTCCGAGGAATGCTAAAATTCGTGTAAGAGGAAGGCGTCGGGTAATCGCAGTTACCTGAAAGCGAAATCGAAAAATCGATCGATTCGTAAACGGGACTTTGCTCAACCATCGGAAGAATTTGGGCCAGCCAGCTGTAGAACCCGCTGCCGCAACCCCCACCGTTATTCTCCGCCCCTGTGAAATTGGTCGGCAGGGAATTGAACGTGTCGTGGTAGTTGTGGATTGCGATGCCGATCTGATGCAGGTTGTTGGAGCATTGCATTCGCCGTGCGGCTTCGCGGGCTGACTGAACAGCAGGTAACAGGAGACCGACCAGTATCCCAATGATGCCGATCACCACCAAAAGCTCAATAAGCGTGAACCCCGCCGAAATTGCTTTGTGTTTCGGCGGTATTGCTGGGAGAGACATGATATCGGCTACGATTTTGGTAAGAAAATGACGGTTGTGAAGACCCTTTCTTTTACAAAACAATTGCAGGTGCAACAACCGGCGTTTTGTAGAATGTTTTGATCGAGTGCAGTTTGGTTCGTAGTTACACGTCAATCTAACGTAAAACCGCCCGCCAGCGAGCGGAAAAGCAGGGACTGCGAACGTCCAATTCGATTGCAAGTGCACTGGCACCGAGCACTTTGAGTGTACGACAATCCGAAAAATTGTCCTATACGCAATGCTCTCTAAGTAATGATTTCTAACGCCAATCTGCGTCGCTAGCTGGCCAACGCCCCCAGTCTGCCTGAACGTCATTCTTGATGAACTCTGGCATTTCTTGCCCCAGTCGCTCTGTGATCGCATCCGCTGCGGGGTGTTCTGCGATTTTGGCGAAATCAAGCTCCATTAACCCGCCGCTTAAGGCGATTGCGGCGCGTAACGCCGCATCATTGCCTGATTGCTGCAGATTGGTCTGCTGTCGGTCTCGGCAAAACTCCAGCCAGCGGCCCATGTAGAAGTACTTTTTTCCTGGATCACCTGCGATGCGGACACTCGCGGTCGAAAATTCCAGCGACGGATCGGTGAGCGTAACCAAGCTGAATCGATCCCGCGGGTCCGGTTTCCATCGCCCAAGGTACAGCATTCGCACACCGTCTACGTGCCGGAGCAAGGGGTCTTTCAATTCATTTGATAATCGCAAGTTTTCGCAGCGCTGTTGGACCGTTGACCACGGCATCGCGTCACGGTCGTCAGCAAATCCCACCAGCGCCAAAGCCGGTGAGACGCCGCGAAAATGGTTGAGCATTAAGAAGGTATTTGGAAATACGCTCTGAAACGTCGCGGCGATTTGGGCGAATTGCTCGGGCGTCAATTGGTACATTGCCAACCACTGACAAAACACGCCATCGGAAGTCAGCGCCGCTTTGGTGGATTGAAAATGCTCGCGGCTGTACAACCGAATTTCACCCGGTGCCCAGGGCAAGAACAAGTCGCCTTCGATCACATCGAACTGATTGGCCGCCGACGCAATGTAGGTCCGACCATCTTCCACAACGACCTTTGCTCGACCGTCACGTGTGATGTTGTAGTTTTCTTCGCGAAAAAACTGATCGGCGGCGCGGACGACCAACGGTGACAGCTCGATTGCCGTCACCTGTTTGATCTCGGGTTGCTCCAGCGCCGCGCCGGCCGTGATGCCGGTCGCCAATCCGATCGCGGCAACCTGCTCGGGTTGCGGGTGCATAAGCATCGGCAACAACATTTGACGCTCTTGATCGTATCGGACTGCGGTGCCACCAAGACTGTATTGATTGGAAACCAAAATCATGCGTTCGCCGCGACTGTCTTTGACCACTGAAACAACACCTTCGGGGCCGACGGCCGTGTCAAGCAGTGTGGATGATGCTGGCAGGTTACTGGTTGGCAATTGCCAGACTCCCAGCCATCCGATCCCAGCGACAACTGCGATGGTCGCGACCGTAGCCAAAGAGACATTGAAAAACCGCTCTTGTCTAGCAAAGTCGGTGACGACAAGAACCGCAGCAACAACCGTGAACGCGACCGCGACCACTGCGATGGAACCATAAACGCCGGTGCCAGGAAGCATGATTCGCAAGGCAATTTCCGCTCCCAGAAATCCCCCGATCCCGTTAACCATTAACAGCCAACCCAAACGCGTTGCGGCGCCGCCGGATGAATCGTCAACCGGTGACGTTGTTTCAGCCCTTTCGTCATCCGGCTCGCGAAAGATGGACTCGCACCACTGGACGGACAACGGAAACACACACCCGGCCGCCACCCACGCAGGCCCCGTGCTTAGAAGTGCCAACGCGATTAGCTTCAGCATGAATGTCATCACCGACGCGTTGGATCCAAACGCATTGATATTCTTAACCACCATCATGAACACCAGAGGCGACATCACGGTGAAGAAGCCAGCCGCCAGAAGCGCGGCGACAAGTTGGCCGGATAGGATCCCAGTGGTTTGCGTTCGTGATGGAAGCGAAGCGATCATCGTCGCGGCAATCGCCAAGGAAACGATCACCGAGAATAGGATCGCCGCCGGTGCATACAGCGACATGGTGGCGACCAACATGAACATTTGCATCGACAATACTTCCAGTGCCAAAACCGCTGCGCCAGAGAAAAACGCCACCCCCAACGGGCCTTTTGGAACCGCAGATAGGATTCCCGCTAGAATCCCAGTCGGAGACTTCCCTGCTGACAATTCTGATTCTGGAGAATGAGCCCCCTGCGCCGGGGATCGCTGCGATTCTGGCTTTCGCGACCATTGAAAGAGCACGACGCCGACAAAAAAGTCGATTGCGGTTGCCAAAATCATCGACGCCAGAACGCCCAACCAAGGCAGAGTAACCAGCATCACAGCGACCAATCCGGCAGCGCCTCCGACGGTGTTGCTGGCGTACAGCGATAGGCAATCGTTCGCACTATTTCCGCGCCGCCGGCGAAGTGCCCCTTCGACAATCATCGGGAACGCAAACCCCATCAAGGCAGCGGGCGGCAAAACAGCGACCGCCGCAAACACGAACTTGATGCCACCGCCAATCGGTCCTGCCAGCGCGTCCGGCCCAATCGCTGGCCACACAAAATCGGCCCAGGACGGCAGCAACAGCACCGGCAACGTCATCACCGCCATCAACATCTGCGTCACGCCCGCGGTCCGCCACGGGTTGGCACTTTGCCGCGCTCGTTTGGCCGCTATCGCCGCGCCGATGGCCAGGCCCAGAAAAAAGCAACCCAGCACTCTTGTTGTGGAAGAAGTGCTTGCGCCGAGCAAATCGATCATCCGTCGAGTCCACAAGAGCTGGTGCGCCAAGGCAGCCGCCCCACTAACCAAGACAAGCAACGAAACGCTATCCAGACTGCCGGGGTCAAGGCTCTTGGATTCTGACTGCCCGCGTGAATCGTCCTTGTTTTTCCGATTTTTGTGCATTCGCACAACGATAACCACGCATAGGCCTATCGACAACGGCGGCGACTGACGCGCGGCCTGGCGTAGGGAAATGCACTGTTCAAATTTGGCTTCCATTAACAGGGGATTTGTTCTGAGCACTCCGCTTGGCCTATTTGCAATCGCGTTGCATCGGCGTAAGATGTGCGTTTCGGGCCCGGCACTTGGGGTCGAGCGATGGGGTTGCGGTTAGCTTTCTATCGCTCATTGGAAATCGCCCGTGTGAAATCGAATTCGTCTTAAACTTGGCCTCTACGCTGGCGTGAAGCGGCTGTCGTCACTGGTCCTGATGAGGCACTTGCGAACACGTTCACTGCCCGAAAGACACTGTCCCACAGAAATGAACTGGAAAACAATATGAGAATGATGCTAGCGTTCGCGACATGCTTGGTCCTCACCAGTTTGGTCGGTTGCCAACCATCGAGCCAAACGAGTAGTGAAGCGACGGCAACCGCAGGTCACGATCATGATGATCACGCGCACGGTCACGCTGAACACGGTCACGAACAACCTGAGACGCTTGATGCGGGGGTCAAGCAGGTGACGACGATGAGCACCACGATCCTTGACGCCTTCGCTGCCGGTAAACCCAACGATGCGCATGGCGAGTTACACGAGATCGGTCACTCGATAGAGTGCCTACAAGAACTTGCGAATGCGGCATCTTTAGGGGACGAAGCGAAACAAACTGTGAAAGACTCGGTTGACGCCCTAATGGAAGCAGTTGGAACACTCGACGAAACGCTCCATGGCGGATCAGAAGCAAAGATCGAAGATGTGAAAATGAAAGTCGACGAAGCTCTTCAGGCTCTCACTGCGGTAGCCGGTCAATCGGAGTGACGTGTGTGTTTGCCCGATTTGCTTGGGGCGTGCCTTGCGCAGGCCTAACAGGTAGAAGTAGACCTTCACTCTCCGACCGAGCGGGCTGAACGTCCTTGAGTAGTAGCGTCCGCATCTGTCGACCCCTCATTCAGAATCATCCTTCTTGGAAAGGAGGGTTGAGCCTCGGAGGCGGCTCACGGGAAGCCACACAATTTGCCAATCGATCGCGTATTATCGGTGGTGACGGTGAATACTCAAGCATCAGCTTTTTTCCGGTTGCCTCGCCGTTGGGTTCACAGGTGCGTTGACAAATAGATCCGCCACCGCCAAACTTGCACACGTTTTGCATGTGCAATACCGTTGTTATGGTCTACTCACGACGAACGGCGCGGCAAACACTTTAAAAAGCCCGTAGAAATGTTCAGTGGTCTCTAGGGCTTTGAAGCAATGACTTCCTAAACAAACGTGTACGTAGATAGATCGCCACATGAAAAAGTTGCCTGTCATCGTCCTTCGCGGATTTCTCAATGCCAGAAAATCCACTCGACTTAGTCAAGACGCCGCCAAACGCGACGAATTGCCAGTGGTCGAGTTCGTCGACGAGTCGAACGAAGGCAGTTTCGATGCAGCCATCGATGGCGGGCCAATGTCAGCGGCACCGTTTTTGGCGACACCTGCTGCGTCGCTCTCATCGACCGGCACCGCTTGGAAAGATTGGATTGGTGTTGTTGCCTCGATCGGCTGCGCGATTCATTGCGCAGCGATGCCGTTTGTGATCGCATTTCTCCCGGCGCTCGGTTTGAGCTTTTTGGCTGACGAAGCGTTTCACAAGTGGATGGCGCTTGCCTGTTTCGTGATCGCGCTAGCAGCATTTGTCCCGGGCTGGCGAAAACACCGGCGATTGACACCCGCGATCATCGCCGTTGTCGGGATCACCGTCATCACCAGCGCCGCGTTTGGGATGACCGGCGACTGTTGTGCCGCGTGTGATGCGACCACCGCCTCGGCCGCTGTTACGACGACGGATCCAACAGTAACTTGCACTGATGTTTGCTGCGAACTCTGTTCGGCCGACGCCGCGGAACAAGACACTCTGTTGGCAGCCACACCTTCAACCGCCAACCTGTTGGCTATACCCGCGTGGCTAAGCCCTTGGGTCACGCCCATCGGCGGACTGTTGCTCGTCTGCGGGCACCTGCTGAATCGACGGTACGGATGCTTATGCGGTTGCTGTGACTCATCAGCGGCTACCGAATAGAAAGTTTGCCACAGAGACACAAAGCCTAATGCAACTGATCTGCGCCTCCTTTGCGGTCTTTGTGTCTGAACCGAGGCGGGCTTGGTCGTGATTGATTTTTCTGGCGAAGCGTTTACCGCTCTATGGTTCTCGGCAATTTAAAATCAACTGTTCCATTTTCGGCCAGCCAGAGGTTGGTTTGTCTGTGATGATTTCGAGACGACTGTCGCGCCGATACGCGGTTGTCTCGAAAGACGTTTCGTTTTTGCTGCGGTTGATCACCCACCAATCATCCTGGCAACGAAATACGCCCTTAAGCCGCACGACGGGCCGCAAGTAGCCGAGCAAATCAAGTAATTCATCGCGATCAAAGACTTCGTCAACCGAAAAGATCCAGCCGCACGCCCACTGTCCATCGCCTTCGTTTTCAAATCGGTTGGGTCGCCCTACTTGCGGTGGAGTTTCGATCGATGTCAACCCATCGGTTCCATGTTGGTGCTGGGAATGAACTCGGTCGTGATCATGGGCATCGCCAAACTTGGGTGGACGAACTACGGTTTGACGCAGGTCGAGCCACTCAGGGGAAATTTGGCCATGACTGGTTTCCGTAACCAGCAGTTTTGGCGGGTCGAAAGACTCGACCCACTGGCGGCATCGCTGCGTCTGGTCGGCGTCGCGTTTGTCGGTGAACGTGATAGCGACGACATCGGACATTTGAATTTGGTCGTGAAAGACGGCCGAATCACGCCATTGGGGTTTGTCCCAGTCTTGCGGATCAATCAGGCAGATCGTCGCGCGCAGATCGATCAGGCTGGCAAACTTTTCGCCGCGCAGCCGGTCAATTAGAGCGGAAGGATGCCCCGCACCGCTGGGCTCCAACAGAATACGGTCGGGCTTGCTGAGGCGAATGAACTGATCAAACAGCGGATCGAACACCATCGCGACCGTGCAGCACAGACAACCGCCACCAAGCTCTTGCACGCTGACCTCGGGGGCCTCCGTGTCGATCAGCAAGTCGTCGATCGTGACCATGCCGTACTCGTTGACAAAGATCGACCAGCGCTCGTTTGTGGGGCGGTGCTTCAGCAAATGGTTGATGGCGGTCGACTTGCCGCAGCCAAGAAAACCAGTGATCAAATTGGTGGGAATCGGTTTCATCAAACGGAACGCGTAACTAGTGCGAAGGAGATGTTTGCATCGTAAGAAGCTTAGATCGAAGCCCATATGGG
The DNA here is from genome assembly GCA_964444105.1 of uncultured Pirellulaceae bacterium. Classification (GTDB taxonomy): domain Bacteria; phylum Planctomycetota; class Planctomycetia; order Pirellulales; family Pirellulaceae; genus K23-9. The sequence goes on along the minus strand of CAYUGI010000030.1, from coordinate 16,359 downwards.
GATATTGGAAAACTTTCCTTACTGACCGAACACTTCCCTCTTGCAATCGTATTGCATGTGTTAAGTTGACCACCTCACTACTTCATCGAAAGGCTTTTCCCATGGCGTACTTGGTTCGATCGGTTTGTTTCGTGGCAACGTTTGTTGTTTTCAGCACGCTGGCCATTGCTGACGAGCCGATTGAGCGGCCAACGACATGCGATGATAGCGATTCCTTGGATATCCGCGGCGGTGGGATCGTCGTCGCAAACGAGCGACTGCTTGATCGGATCACAGGGTGGATCGACGCGCCTACCGAGTGTCTATTTGATCGCCGAGGGCTAGCTGGCGGCGAAGGCGATAAACTAACAGTGCCAACTTTGCCGATCACGCAGATGCTGCACGCAAAGTGCCTCGTCTACTGCCCACAGAATGAACTTCCGATCGAAGCGATTTATCGGGAGCGATTAGCAAACCACGGAGTGAAAGTTGTTCCGGTCGCGCCACCTTCGCGGCATCCTGCTTTGAAACGAAACCAAGAGTCGCGGAAACAATCGCTCATCGCGGTGTTGCAATGAACATTGGTGTGGATGGACAGGACATCATGGAGAGGACTCAGGAGTCGGAGGTCACGTCGCGCGGCCGCTTAAGTCACTTTTCAGGAAACTATTCGCGTGAGCAGAATCGGGTGTTTGCTGCCGGCCTGCTTAGTCAGCAGATATGGTGCTGGGGCCAGGATATTGAACGCGCCGACGGCAACTGGCTTCAAGAAGTCGGCTTTGATCGCGCGACTCCTCCCGAAGAAGAGAAGGACTGCGCGAGCGTGTACCGGCGTGAATTGCCGCGCGGACAGCGAATTGTGCTACGAGGTTTTGGCGTGTTCTTCGGTGATAATCGCCATGGGGGCATTTTCGTCGAACGTTTTGGGTTTTCGCCACAATACACCCAACAATCAAGACTGGCCATCGACGCTTGGTCCTGCGAAGACTTGCCGCCGATGGCCCCACCGCGTGATGATAAAGAGTCCATCGTGTGTCGGCTGTTGGTGATGGGACTGACCGAGTGGATTGTCGACTACGAATGGCAAATACGCGAGCGACTAGGAGCAGCGTACCGATGCAATTCACTAAGGCAATGGAACAATGGCAAGCGGTTCTATTTGCCGGAAGAACACATGATGTCCGCCTGGCGGCAAATTAGTTTGTTAGTTGGTTCTGGGCGACTTTGCATCCAATCGAGCAATAAATCATGACGGACGATGAAGCGATCCCAAGCATTTACGAAGCCTGGCGAGAATGCATCACAATGAAGTGCCGAATCAAACTAACACGTTCGTTTATCGAGTCCCGGATCAAGGAATTTGGTCAGACGGATCATCCCAAAACTCGCGAATTCAGGCGGCATTACGGTGACGACCAACTCGCAAAAACGATTTCCTGATACGAGCGTGCACGAGCAGAAGTTGCGTGAAAAGGAAGCGAGTGTTTTTCGGACTGCCTCGAACGAGCTTTCTCCCTGTTCGAACTCTGAACCAGGGCCCAGATCAATTAGCAGGAACCCTTTTAATGTCTTGCAATCTCATTCGATCGATCATTGCGGGTGCCATCGTTTGCACCGCGTCGGGCTGTACGCCATCGGCCAATTCGGTTTCCAATTCGAGTGTCGAGCAAGTATCACTACCCGTTGTCAACGGTTCGCGGTTGACGTCCTATGTGAACGAGAGTGATTTGCCAGTCCTGGTCGAGTTTGGCGTCGATTACAACTGCTCGAGATGTCAGCAAGTGAAATCGGGCGTCGTTGCTCTGTCGGAACGCATGGACCTGCGAGTCGATGTCATACGAGTTGATTTCAACGCCAACGCAGGGCTGGTTGCACAGCTGGGCGGAACGATATGCCCAACCTATGTGTTGTTCAGCGGGGGCGAACCAGTGCTGACACGAAGCTTTCCGGTCTCGCTAGACCTGATCGAAAGTGAGATTGAGGCTCTACTCGCAAGCGTTGCATCGACCGCGAAGTAGAATCTCGGTCACCTTGCCAACCTCTTGGCTGGCACGTTGGCTGCCTGCAGTGAGTTTGACATTGTCCAGGCAAGAAACCGTGCCGCAGACCGTGCATAGAAAATGCGGATGAGCGTCTGACTCGTCTTCACCAGGGCGGACCTCCTCGAAACGATACACGTGATCGCCCAACTCGGTGCGCCGAAGCAAGCCTGCTTCGGTCATATCATTCAGGTTGCGAAACGCGGTCGCTTTGTCAACTCCACTCTCAGCCAACTGTTCGGCGACATCTGCATGCGACAGCGGGGAAACCGCTTCGCGGAGCATTTGAAGTGTCGCGAGTCTCGCCGGAGTTGCACGAAGACCGACCGCGCGGATCGCGTCCTTGATGGAATCGGTACCGGTTGGTGAGTGCTTCATGGATTCGATGGAATGTCCGCGTTAGCAATAAGCGACGATTTCTCTGGTGGATCAAGCAATTACAGAAACCGGACCGTGATCGTCGCAATGATCACCGTGCGGATGATGCAGGTGTCCTTCTACAAGGTAGTCAATATGATCGCCATGGGGAACGGCCTCGTGACCGCAACCAGGACCGTGCTTGTGACCTGGATCGTGACCGGAACAGGAATGAGCCGGCGTGCAAGCGGCCGGATTCGCGTCAGTTACTTCCAATTTGTGCTCGACGACGCTGCCGTCATCGGCCACGTGGTGCAAGTGACCATCGTGCAGATAGTCGACATGGTCACCATGCTGAATACCAGTGTGTTCGCAATCGGGACCATGCTGGTGGTCGTGGTTTTCGTGTGTGTTAGCCATCGTATTTTCTCCGGGTTTGAACGAAATCTCTAAGAATCTTCCATCGCGTGCATGACCCCATTGGTCACTAATCGCGAAATGTGTCCGTCGGCCAAGCTATAGAAGACGTGCTTGCCTTCACGGCGCGATCGGACGATCCGTTCGCTTTTGAGGACACGCAAACGCTGTGAAATGGCCGGCAACGGTTCCGCCAGGGACTCAGCGAGCTCCGATACGCAGTAAGATCGGGCCTCGAGCATGATCAGCAAGCGCAAACGCTGCGGATCCCCCAAGGCACGAAAGATCGCCGCTGCCCTTTCGCAGGCGGAATCATCAATCTTTACCGGATGATGGTCGTGATCGCCGCCAAGGCAGCTAGGCGAATCATCTTCGGTCGTTTGGGGCTCAGAGCTCATGTGGCCATGGTTAGACAGTTGCAGGACTATGCAAGTGTAATGTCATTGGTTCGTGGGGGCAAGTCTTATTTTGATGTTCGTTTCATTTTTAGGCCGCGGCATTCACCGGATTCCCGCCCCAAATTCCCCGGAAGCCTGTCGGCATCCACGACGGCTTATGTGCAACCGAATTGCAATACAGTAACCTTCGGCGATGAATACACTCTTATTGCTGATTGTATATTGTGGACTGATCATGGTCGTTTCGCTGGCTGGCGGAAGACTATCGTCGCTATTGCGAATGACACACCTGCGGACGCAGTTGCTGATGAGCGGCGTGGGTGGTTTGATGCTCGGGATCGCCTTACTGCACTTGATGCCCCACGCGACCGAGACACTTGGCTCGCCTTCCCAAACTGGGATTGGAGTGCTGTTCGGCTTGGTCTTTATGTTTTTGTTGGTGCGATTGTTTCACACGCACGATCATGGCGTTCCCGCAGTTGAAAACGGTACGGAGCTGAAAGAAGAGTTGTCGGAAAACCATGCGACTTGTAGTCATGGGCATGACCACGGAGATCCAGCAAAGGGAATTAGCTGGTTTGGATTGTTCTTTGGCTTGCTGCTTCACACAGTTGTTGATGGCATTGCCCTTTCGGCGAGTGCGATTGCCGAGTGTGAGCATGGTGCCTGGCTAGGGCTGGGCGGGATAGGAACGTTCCTTGCAGTCGCACTGCACAAGCCGTTGGATGCGTTTGCGATTACTTCGGTGATGAATCGTCAGCATTGGTCAACGCGTGCACAATGGGTAGCCAACTTTGCCTTCTCGCTGGCCTGTCCGGCTGGAGCATTGGCGTTTTACTTTGGTGTGACCGAAGCAATCAATCAGCCCGCACTATTGGGCTGGGGGCTCGCCGTTTCGGCCGGATTCTTCATTGGCATCGCGTTGGCCGATTTGCTCCCCGAGGTCGCGTTCCACGACCACGATCGCGGCAAATTGACCGTCACGTTTCTGCTGGGGATCGCCGTCGCAGTGGCCGTCGAAAATTTGCCGGGCCACTCGCACGATCACGGATCTGCTGGTGAAGTACACAACCACAGCGATCACGCTGAGCACGACGCTCACGAACATCACGAACACGATCACGCCAATCACGATGCCGAGAAATAACGCGGCGGTTTTGCCTCAGCTCGTGCACTAGGATCGTCGTGTTAGACGGCCAAGCGTACCGAGTAGAAAACGCCGATTGAAAGAATCAGGCCGGCACGAATGTAGGCCCAGGGAAGTTTAGAAAGGGCCGATTCACGCGAGAACAATCGCGTTCCGAATACCTGAACGATCATGCCAAACAGCGTGATCGAACAGGCGATGCCGGCGGCAAACAGCCCAATCACTCCGTAGGCCGCCACAGGCGTACCGGTCGACATGCTAGTGAAGTATGCGGCCATCGCGGATGGACAGGGCAACAAGCCAAACGCGATCCCCAGCAATGCGCTCATGGAATAACTGGTTCGCGAGCTGAACTTTTTCGGTTCGTCACAGTCGTTTTCGTGGTGGCCACCACAACCGCATCGAGTCGGTTTCGCTCGCCACGCTGAATACAGCATCCACAGCCCTACGCACAGCACCAAGCCTGCGCTGATCCACTGCATCGCGACCATGACGGCCTCGTTGTCATGGTGATGATCGCCGGTGACCAGATGGTGCGTCAGGTGAACTAAAGCAGCGATGCCGATTAACGACACGCTGTGCGCCAGGGCACTGGAAACACCCATCACCAGCGGATGCAGAATGCTCTTTCGCTCGCCAGCTAAGTAGACAAGCATCGCAGTCTTGCCGTGCCCTGGCTCGAGCGCATGCAGAGCCCCTAAGCCAAATGCCAGTCCGAGGGTAAGTTGATGGGCGTGATCGTGCATGGCCTCATTGTACGCACGAGACCGCCTGAAGGTTCAAATTAAGCCCAGCGGCGTAAACAGCGACAGTTTTGATTCGGCAAATTTCAGCTGAAATTCACATTCCAAGAGATACAATCAGGGCCGCCAACTTCGCCGCCTAATGATGATGCTCGTGGTGATGATCATGTTCAACGAGCTCCCAGACAGGAATTGGATCCTCGTATTGAAGCCAAGTCGCAGGTCCAGACCCAAATTCCTCATCAGTCAGTAAGCATCGATCTAGCTTCTCTCGGAATTCCGCTTCCTCCAGATTGTGTCCAATGATAACCAATTCCTGACGACGATCCCCGAAAGGTTCTTCGGAAATTTCAGCAATGTACTGATGCAACTCTTGGTCGTCTGGCCGTTCCTCTTCTGGCACATTGCACCACCATTCTCCGGAGCACTGCAATGATCCCAGGCGACCAGCTTGTTGCCATAGTCCGGCAAGATCCATCCGGGTTGCCAGCCACACACTGCCTTTTGAGCGAACGGCACCTTTGAAGCCACCGCTCGAGAAGAACTCATAAAACCGGGCCGGATGAAACGGTCTCCGTGACTCGAAGATGAACGACTCGAAGCCGTACTTTTCCGCTTCATCATCTAATCCTTCACCCGGATTATCCAGCCAATTCGGTAGCGTATCCGCCCATTCCTCAGTGAATAAGCCAGTGTTGAGAATCTCGGTTAACTCGACGCGTCCATAGGAAGCCTCCAAGAGCCTGGCCTGTGGATTGAAGCTGCCAATCATCTGACGCAACAAGCCTCGTTGCTCGTCGGTAAGAAGGTCAACCTTGTTGATGATGATGACATTTGCAAATTCGATTTGGTTGACCAGCAACTGCGGGACATCTCGATCATCGTCTTCACTCATGCCAAGGCTGCGATCACGCAGTTCATCAACCGAATCGAAGTCTTCCAGAAAATTGACTCCGTCAACGACGGTTACTAGCGTATCAAGCTTTGCCGCGTTGCTCAGGCTGCGGCCGTCCTCGTCTTCGAAAATGAAAGTCTCCGCGACAGGCAGCGGTTCGGAGATGCCGGTCGACTCGATCAACAAGTAGTCGAACCGGCCTTCGGCTGCGAGCCGTCCAACTTCTTGCAGCAAGTCTTCACGCAACGTGCAACAAATGCACCCGCTGGATAGCTCGATCAGTTTCTCCTCTGCACGATTCAGGCTTGCGCCTCCGCCCTTGACCAATTGCGAGTCGATGTTGATGTCGCTCATATCGTTAACAATCAATGCCACACGTAGCCCTTCGCGATTATTGAGCACGTGGCTCAGCAACGTCGTTTTGCCAGCCCCAAGAAAACCGGAGAGCACAGTCACCGGAATTCTTGCCTTGACCTCCTGAGTGGTCGGCAATGCCTTTAGGATCGACAGTGTGGGCGGGCCCACGCTGTTTGATGGCAAATCGCTTTCATTGGATTGTGACGGACCACTCTTGTTCTCAGATTTTATCATTTCGCTTATGCCTTCTTGTTATCGTTGAACCGTGGTGAATCCTGACCTTCAGCCAACTTTCATGCAAAACGTTTGCATCTGCGGTTGACGGGCGTTTTCTGTCTGTCTATTTTCGCACTTTAAGTGCACATGTTCTCACGTTGCATGTAACCGTGACAGGTTAGGCGTATCTAGCTCCACCGAAAATAGGACCATCTCATGCCGACGATTGCCAAACGAACAAGCCACTTGCCGATCTTTGCAGCTCTGCTGGTTGCCCTGCTTTCGCCGCCCCAATCACATGCTGAAGAAAAGAAAATCGTCACTACGACGGTCACGGTCGGTGAAATGTGTGGTGGTTGCGTCAAGCAGATCACCGCACACTTTGACAAGATAAAGGAAGTTACCAAGATCAAGTGCGACATCGAATCGAGATCGGTCATGCTGTTCCCGGCCAAAGATGTTCGACTTAGCCCGATCAAGGTTTGGGAGACCATGGAGAGCATTGGTAAGAAACCGAGCAAGCTGGTCGGACCGGACGGCACGTTTACGTCCAAACCCAAAAAGAAGTAGCGTCGTGGCCGGCCCAGATTTTTCAAAGCAAGATCTGATCCCAGTCATTGCGCAAGACGACAAAAGCGGCGATATTCTGATGCTGGCTTATATGAATCAGGAAGCCTGGCAAGAAACACTCAGGACAAGTCACGTTGTCTACTTCAGCCGTAGTCGTCAAAGACTTTGGCGCAAGGGGGAAGAAAGCGGGCACGTTCAAGAGGTAAAGTCGATCTTTATCGATTGCGATGCTGACACGATTCTTGTCCGAGTCGATCAGATTGGCGGGGCCGCCTGCCACAAAGGTTACCGAAGCTGTTTGTTTCGCAAGGTCGATCCAGCTAGCGGTGATACTGTGATCGTTGGTGAACGAGTTTTCGACCCAACGGAAGTCTACCGACAGTGAAAGTCAAAACGACGAGCACACGCAAGTCACTTGCATGGTATCACGAAAGATAATCTTCAGCGTCGGCTTGGTTAGTGGGCTGGTCTACGCATCAACTCTGCTGGCTGACCTTCCCATTCCTGGACTGTGACACATCTTTGATGACGTTGGCGGCTGACTGCCTCCGACTAGCGCACTAGTTTCAGTGCATACGATGTGGTTTGCGATTTTCGTGCCTGGCTTTGTTGCTGCCGTATGGATCTGGCCGAAGTTATGCGTGCCCAAGGTCTGGCTTGGCGTCTCTTTGATTGCCTTTGTGGGCGCTTCCGTTTGGCTTGGAATGGATTTACACCATTTCATTGGGCAGCGCGGAAGCTCCGAAAAGGCCCTGATGCGATTGCTCTACTTGCTATTTAGCCACACTGACGTGCCAGTGGTGCAGTTTGTCGTGGCAACTGCGTTAGCCGCGTTGGCTTCCAAGCGTATTTGCGAATCCACCCATTCAAGTAAGGACAGCGAACGGTTTTCCGCGAACAGGTCTGCGTGATGATACCGCAACAGCTTGGCGGCCAGACGCGTCGAGAGCACACACTGGGTGAAAGAAACTCTCGCGACAACAAGATGAAATCACGTCAATTGCAGACACTTGGAAAAGCGATGTTCGCGAAGAGCGTCATTGCGACTTGGCAAATTTCAGAAAATAGTTCTCTTCAAATTCTCTCACTTCGACTTCTTCGATCAACTCAAAGCCAGCCGTTTCGATTTCGTGCTGAAAGGTGGCTTTGTCGGCACGAACGTGTCCGAGCAGCCAATCACGCGACTTGCCTTCGATGCGATCAAAGTCAATGACGATCAAATTGCCACCTGGCCGCAACGCACGCCTGATCGACGCCAACGTTTTCGCCGGATACTCAAAATGATGATAGGTGTCGCAAACGAAGACTAGATCGACGCTATTGGGTGGAAGCATCGTTGATTTGTCATTGCATAAAATCGTTTCGATGTTGTCGCTGGCAGTTGATTTGATTTGCGCATCCAGGTGTTCGATGAACTTGGGCGAAATATCGACCGCGAAAACTTTTCCGCTCTTCCCAACTATTTGACTGAATAGTCGCGTGAAGACACCTGTACCGGCTCCAATGTCAGCGACATTGGAGCTGGCCTTGATGCCGCAAGCTTTGATCACTGCATCGCGAGCACGATAGACTTCGCGACTCTCAACCTCGAACTTGGCGACCCAATCCTCCACATTCAGTTTTGGATCAAGAAAACCCTTGTTGATGCCAGGCTTGACACTTGCTTTCGACTCTGCAAGCCTCGCTGGTGATTCTTGGGAAAGAGTCGTCGTCAGTCCCCAAAAAAAAGCAAAAAGAACAGGGAATCTATTTCGCATCAAACACTTACACATCGATTAGCTCCAATCAAGCATCACCGGTAGGCATCAAGGGAACACGAGGATCTTTGGCCAATGAGAACGTGAGTCGTTCGTACCACGAGTCTTCCGAGTTGACCATGGCTTGGATGTTCTTCCAAATCTCAACAGGTGGTCCGAACTCTCGCCAGTCGATCGTCAGCACGCGAACGCCGCGCCGACGCATTTCCCCGAGTAGTTTTTGGTAATTGTCATACAACTGTTGGAGATAGTCCAACGGCACGCCGGCTTCTTGGCTGCGCGCTCGCGATGCCATTCGTTCGTGGCATTCTTCCGGGGACACGTCCAGGTAGACGAAAATATCTGGCGGCATCACGTCGCGGCTCATGTTGCGATACATGTCGACGTACAGTTCGTATTCTTCTTTGGTCATGAACCCGCGTTCCATCGCGGTCGTTGCAAAAACCGTGTCACCATAAATGGGACGATCTTGCACGACAACGATTCCTTGATCGCCCCAAGCTTGTTCGACAGCCAAGCGATGCTGTTCATAACGCTGACACAGCATGAACATCTGCATCGCGAATCCGCCGCCGGTGTTCTTGCCCGTCTTTAGATCTTCGTAGTATCGCTGAAGGAAGTGATCGAATTTTGGATGGTGAGTCGGTTCTTCCAAGACTCTCGCTGGCCAACCCGATGACGTGGCCGCTGATGCGATCGCGTGACAAGCGTTCGATTTCCCGGCTCCAATGTTGGCGTCAATTGTGATGAACAATCCACGTTTTTCGCCCGTGCGTTCCAATCCCATTTCGCTGTCCTTCTCCGTATCAGAATCGGCGGCCAAACGAAATGAATCACTCATGTCTGCCGCTCAGAAAATTGCTAGCAAATCAGAGTATCGGTACGGGACGATAGTGACAAGCGACAAAGAAAAAAGGTGGAACTTAAGACGCCCGAGTGATCGACTAACCCAGTGAAACACTACGGTCCGGAAAGTTGTGCCGATTGGGCAATCCATTAGTTGCATTCCCAGCGTAGTGCCAGCACACGAGCTGCCAGCAAGAAAGCGACACCGCTGAACATCAAAACGCCCAACTGCGGTGCCAATTGATCGACAGGCAGCTCGCGCCAGAAGACTTTGTCGTAGCCGTCCAGCGCCCAAGCATTGAATGTCCACATGCCGGCTTCACGCATTTTTTCACTCATCACATAGCGTGGCACCATCGAGCCACCCAGCGCGCTCATCGCCAGAATCAGGACGATGGAAAGTCCGTTCAGTTGACCTCGTGTTCGGCACAGCGTCGCCAAGAACAGTCCAAACGCAGCGGCTGCCGACGACGTGACGATTGTCATCATCACAAACCCGTCCAAGTGCCCGAGCAAATCGACACCAAAAACGGCCTGTCCCCAACCGAACATGATTGTGACTTGCAAGATGCCAAGCAGCGTCAAGTAAAACCATTTCCCTAACAAAAGCTGGTCCATCGACAGCTGCGTCGAAAGAAGCCGGTCGAGCGTGTGGCTTTCGTATTCTTCCAAGAGCGCGCCGCCACCATTGCTTGCGCCAAAGAGTAGGAACATCACGGCGATGCCTGCGGCGTACATGCTGACGACTGGATTTGACTTTCCTTCGCCCATCACGTCGACGATTTCGATGGCATCTAAATCAGAATCGGATTGCGAATTTACTGAGGGCTGAGCTGACCCCGGCGGGCGCTGTTGTTGCGCCGACATCATCAACGACTTAGTCACGACTGCGGCAACGACTTGGCTGGCGACTTGGTCGGATGCATCGGCCAATAAAATGGGTTTGATACCTTCTTCCGACTTCGTCAATACAATTGCCATGGCCGCGCTGCCGCGACGCACCATGGATTCGACATCCGTTCTGGCAAAATCACTGGCCGGTTCGTCTCGCATAAAACGCAAACTACCGCTTTCACGCAGCGACTGCACCATTGCTTGACTGGCACGTGAATCGATTTCGTCCGCGGCGACGACTTTGACTTTTGGAAGGCCTGAACCACCGACGCCACCGCCAAATATCAGCGCAAAGATACTGAAGAAAGCGACCGGCACCAGAAACGTTAGCATCAACTCCACGCGATTGTGAAACAATCGGCGGACGCTAATTAGCAAAACGGTTGAAATCATGGCAGCCTCGCTTTCAGTCTCTCAGTTCGCGGCCGGTCAAATGCAAAAAGACGTGGTGCAGTGATGGCGACTGCACTTCCACGTCGGTGACTTGGTGCCCTTGTTGCTGCAATGCTCCCAGCAGCCCGACCAACTGCGTCGACACATCCTTGATTCGCGTTTCGACCAAATCATCGCCGATCTTTCCCGCCGAGAGTGGGCTATCGCCGATGTCTCGCAAAGGCCGTGTGATAGGATTCTTCAGGCGCAGACGCACTAGACGTGATGGACCTACAGTTTGCATGACGAGGCTATTGAAATCTCCGTCCGCAACCACGCTGCCCTGGTCCATGATGACAATCCGATCGCTTCGCTGCTGCGCTTCGTCTAGATGGTGGGTCGTCAACAGAATGGAAGTGCCGTCTGCATGAAGCGCGTCTAGCATTTGGAAGATTCGCTCGCGGCTTTGTGGATCAACGCCCACTGTCGGTTCATCCAGCAGGAGTATCTGTGGACTATGCAGCACTCCGCACGCAATGTTGACGCGTCGTTTCATACCTCCTGAAAAACCGCCCACTAAATCATGTTCGCGATCCAACAATCCAGTCCACTGGAGTGCCCAATCAACGCGTTTGCGAAGATCGGAACGTGACAGACCGTACAAACGACCGAAGGCCCACAGGTTTTCGCGCGTTGTCAGATCTGGGTAGACCGCGATCTCTTGCGGAACCAACCCTAATGACGTGCGCGGATGCCGCTGAGTGAGTGATCGGCCAAGCAAAAACATTTGCCCCGACGTCGGTTTGGTGCGTCCGGCGATACAACGAATCAACGTTGTCTTCCCCGCGCCGTTGGGCCCCAGCAAGGCAAGTCGCTCGCCGGCGAATAGGTCCAGCGTTACACCATCAAGCGCATTACGCTGACCAAAGCTCTTTCGCAGCTCCTGGATTTGCAGTGACGGTGGGTGGGAAGAAATCACAAAAACCGGAGCAATACTGGGCTGGGATGAACTGGTTAGGAAGGTGTTGCGAACTCGAACCGCTATGCCTTATCACTGCTTGAGCCACTTTTTTAAGCACGTGCGGTTCTGCGTTAGGATGCGCATCGCCTCTACCCCATGACCACTCCAATTCTAGCAAAGACGTCAAAAGAATATAATTTGCTACCCAATTTGGCACAGCAAACTTCGGTTCGGACTGCTTTATCAAACGCCTTGATGCCTCTCTCGCTATGATAGCGATCTGCCTCGTCACGATCAGTGTCGTGGATGACATCGCTTTTTTTCGGACCGCAAACTGGCTGCGACAGACACAATTGACTATGGATAGCTACCTGGAAGACTTCGAACCGCCCCAGCGCGTCTCTCTTTGGCGGGCCAACCATGGAAACTGGCTGTTGGGTTTGGCGGTTGCGATCGTGTTGATCGGCAGCTCGATCATGATGCTTGGCAATGACCGCGGGGAATCACTCGGCGCAGATGGCCGCTATCAAGAAGCCTCCGAAACGAATGCGACGATCGATGAAGATGCCACTCAATCGGATGGTATTCTGCTAACCATCGTGGTGCTAGGTGCCGTCAGCGATGAGGGCCAGATGATGCTGGCGATTTATGACACAGCCAATCAGTTCAACGACCCAACGCTAGCGACTCTTAAATCGCCTCGTCCGATCAAGGACGGCATAGCCACTTGGATTATTGCAGCGAAAAATCTACCAAGTCAGTTCGCCGTAGCCGCCTATCACGATGAAAATTCTGATGGAGCCCTCAATCGCAGTATGTTCGGAATACCGGCGGAGTCTTATGGTTTTTCAAATCAAGCACGCGGAAACTTTGGACCGCCCTCGTTTGAACAAGCAGTCTTAGTGCGGCCTACGGAGGATGAATCGATTGAGATTCATCTGGGCACAGTCGTTCCCGTCGAAGCGAAATAGACCACGACTTTGGTGCGTTGTGAGTCTATGACTTTGGAACGCCGCCGTTAGCAACTTCGGCCACACGTCGGTCGATCGCTTCGGTGTCCGCCGATCGACGCCCTTGACCACTTAGGTAGTCACTCCAGCGTCGTCGTCCATGCGATTCTGTCGGGCCGGGTGCGATCAAGAACACAGCGCCAAGACCAAACATCAAGCCAGCCATCGACGATCCGACAGCCAAGATGGATCCAGACGGTCCAACGGGGTTGTCGCTGATTTGAGGTGGCCCCAATTCGGCGACCAAGTTGGTTGACAAAGCTGCTTCGCGACTCGCCCGCGCTTCGGTCAAAGCCCTCTCAGCTTCACCAAGCAACTGTTGACGGTGTTTGACTTCGGCGTCGATTTTTGCATAGTCGGTTCGTGCGACAGCCAATTTGCTCAGGCGATCGACCAGCTGTTGCTTTTTCGTTTCCAGACGCTCGACTTCACGTTCTGCTAATGCCAGACGTGGCTCCATGCCCGCAATCACGGCTTCGATTTCTTGCTGCATTTGCTGGCGGATCTTTCTTTCCGTCGCCAGTGCGGCGCGCCGCTTTGGGTTGCTGTCTTTGTAGTGACCCGACAGTTCACTGGCTCGTAATTGAGCAGCAATCAAGCCGTCCTTAAGACGCAGCAGCGATGGCTGACTGGTCAAAAGGTCGCTACCACTGATCAACATTTTGTCAGTGTCCTTAACGCCTGCCTTGAGCAACTCTTGCAGCGAGTGAAGTTTGCGCAGTTCCTTTTCAGCCAACTGTAATTCGGTGGTGCTGTTTTCAAGCGAGCGTCGCGTGGCGCCTTCACCTGCGATACTGTCATTCAGATTTCGCAGTTCACCTAGATCGGTGCCAAATTTGATCTCGACTTCACGCATTCGCGAAGCCGCTTGGTTCATGTTTTGTTCAGCCAAGTCGCGAACAAAGTTCAATTCTGTGATGATGCTGTCGGCTCTCACGCGGCGTACATTCCGCAAGTGCTGAGTTAGATTGTCATACATCGCGGTGCAGAATTTCTCGGTGCGATTCGGATCGCTGCTTTGAACTTGCAAGTAAACAACCTCGGTGTTGCCAAACTCCGACCCTTTTGGCGCGACCAAATTCACAGCCGATTTGATGGCACCATCAACAGCCTTGGTGGTTGGCCAGTTCTCAGGGTCTGCGCTGACAGGGGGACCGACTTGTTTCAGGGCAGCCGAAACGACTTCCGGGTTCTGAACCATTTCGAGAATGGTTTCTTGAGCGGCTTTCAGTTCCGTTTGACTTGGGAAACGACCGAGTCGATCGACCGAACCGTTTGCTTCATCACGAACCACCAAGGGCTGACGTGCTGACCAACTTTCCTTCTTCAGCAACGCGTAACAGGCTCCCGAAACGCCGAAAATCAGCGTTGCGCCGATCCAAAGTGGTGCGAACAGCACCAAAACGTTGCGGACGTGTTTCCAAGGAATAGGTGCAGTAGCAGACATAGCGGATGATTCAGCCGAGTGGAGAAATGTTCTTTGAAGCGTACGACGTGGTTAAAGTCTGGCGGCTGATAAGTGAACCTAGCCGTCAGAGTCGGTAGGCAATCATGTGAACATGTAACGGCTATGCGGGTTGTTATGATTAACTCGCAAACCACCGTGCTTTAGAGACTGCACCTATGTCGAATCCCTATTCTTCTCCGGCTGAATCAAGTGAAATGCCGATCACGGCAGCGACGCAACCTCAAGATTCGCTCGATACGATTGCCCGCCGGACGTTTCTGGCATGGGAAAAACTCCGGCTGATTTACCTTGCCATCTGCGGCGGTGTCACGCTGCTGCTTGGAATGACAGGTGCGATCGAAGGACTCGGTACGTGGGAGTATTGGCAGCGTGTCATCGCGGGCGGCATCTTTGCCAATGTCATGTACTTCGCAGGGCCGGTCATGGAAACCTACCTCACATGGCTCGGCAGCAAATCACTCTGGCCACGCTACATCTTGTTTGCGGCGGGAACCCTTTTCACGGTAATCTTGGCAATCGGTTCGCTGGTCGATCTGATCCCATCTCAGATGTAGCTGGTGAGAGATAGCCCAGAGAAAGTGGCCAACGGCTAACGAAAGTGGACCAGTAAAGCGCATAAAAAAAGGCAGGCCAACGTCAACGACTTTGGCCTGCCTTTGGATATCTGCTTGAAGCCTACACTTCTTTTTCGTCGATCCAAGTCATCATCTTGCGAAGGCTGCGGCCGATTTGCTCGACACCGTGATCTTGCTCGCGGCGACGTGTTGCTTTGAAGAACGCGGCTCCAGCTCGGTTTTCGCCGATCCAGTTGCGTGCAAATTTGCCACACTGAATCTCTTCCAAGATCTTCTTCATCTCGACCTTCGTCTCAGGCGTGATGATGCGTGGGCCGCTGACGTAGTCACCGTACTCGGCAGTGTTGGAGATGCTGTAACGCATGTAGCTCAAGCCACCTTCATACAACAAGTCAACGATCAACTTCAGTTCGTGCATGCACTCGAAGTAGGCCATCTCCGGCTGGTACCCAGCTTCGACCAAAGTCTCGAAGCCTGCTTTGACCAATTCGCTGACACCACCGCAAAGAACAACTTGTTCGCCGAACAAGTCGGTTTCGGTTTCTTCGGCGAATGAAGTTTCGATCACACCACCGCGTGTTCCGCCGATGCCTTTGGCGTAGGCCAACCCGATTTGCTTGGTCGACTCCGCAGCACCTTCGCCAAGTGCGATTAGGCAAGGAACACCGCCGCCTTTGGTGTATTCGCTACGCACCAAGTGACCAGGGCCTTTGGGAGCGACCAGCAGCGTGTCGATACCTTCGGGTGGATCGATTTGGCCGAAGTGAATGTTGAAACCATGCGAGCACATCAGCACGTTGCCTTTGCTCAGGTTGTCGCGAACGTGCTCGCGATAGATGTCACCTTGGACTTCATCGGGAAGCAGGATGTTGATGACGTCGGCTGCCTTGGTTGCGTCAGCAATCGACATTGGCTCAAAACCGTGTGACTTGGCCAAGTCATAGTTGGGTGAACCAGGGCGTTGACCGATAACAACATCGACGCCGCTGTCTTTCAGGTTTTGTGCTTGTGCGTGACCTTGCGAGCCGTAGCCGAGGATGGCGACCTTTTTGCCTTTGAGGTGCGATAGGTCAGCGTCATTCTCGTAATAGATGGTGGCAGCCATGGGCTTTATCTTTCTTAGGTACTGGTAAAGTTGATTTGGAGTGTGTTTTGTTTTTTGAGGTGTCAACGCGAAACGCTAGCGAGCGGCCCGGTGAACACCACAGCGAGCCGCTCGCTGGCGCCTCGCGTTAAGAAAAAAGGAACCGATCCGCGGTTCATTTTGACTTGCTAAGCAGAGACAGCTTTGATGCCGCCCGAATTGACGTTGCCGGACATGTCTTCGCTGCGAACCATGGCGATGCGTCCGGTGCGAA
>CAYUGI010000029.1:0-40933 GCA_964444105.1 uncultured Pirellulaceae bacterium | reverse complement strand
AAGGAAGAGTGAAGTGTGGAGAATCCGCTACGGCGTTGCCCGGAGGGAGAGTGAATTGTGAATACGCAACATTGAATGGTTATTTGTCTTGCAAGAGCCGATTTCTTCCGTTTTAGCGCAACATCAAAACCGGCGCTTCGCGTTAGATATTGATTCCAAAAGTTCGCTTGCTTAGCAGTATTGAGGTTTAGCGAGCGTGGCGGGGAGGGTGAAGTGTTGATCGCAAGAGCCAACTTCAGCGTAGCGGCCAGGCTGAATGGCAGCGACCAGCCTGGAGTAACGTTGAATACCCAAGAGCGGTTGTTGTTTGCGATTCTGCGGGAGATTTGTCATTAGTTATTTTTCAGTAGTCATTTGTCAGTCGTCATTTCTCATTGGGGAGTGCGAAGCGCGTCTTGCTTCTTTCGATGCTGATAGAATCTTGCTCACTTCGGTTCGACATACGCCAACGGTATTGCTAAATGAGATTTCTGGTTCATCACGCGTCCGCGAAGGCGATAACGTTCGTGTTGTTTTTCGCTGCCGTTCTACTCTCTGGTCAGTCAATCGCGTTTTCACAAGACGTGGACCGCTCGCCCAATATCGTCTTCCTGTTTGCTGATGATCAGCGCGCCGACACGATTGGGGCTCATGGCAACCCGCACATTCAAACGCCTCATTTGGATCAGCTCGCGTCCGAAGGATTTAGTTTTCGTCGCAACTATTGCGCAGGCTCTTTCAGCGGCGCGGTCTGTGTTGCCAGCCGTGCAATGCTGATGACGGGCCGACACTGGATGAATCTGCCAAGAGAAAAGCCTGCGCACAACTGGGGCACTTCGGTGACACTTCCATCGCTGCTGGGCTCTAGCGGTAACTACCGCTCTTTCATTGTTGGCAAATGGCACAACGGCGAAAAAACGCTCGGGAAATCGTTTGCCAATGGCCGCTCGGTCTACATGGGTGGAATGGCGAATCATGCCGATTTCCAGGTACAGGATCTCTCCGATGGCAAGCTTAGCGCAAAACGTGATGCCGTTTCCTTCTCAAGTACGCTGTTTGCCGACGAAGCCGTGAACTTCATTCAAACAGCGGGAGAAGAACAACCTTTCTTCCTGTACGTCGCCTTCATGGCTCCGCATGATCCGCGCAATCCACCGGAGAAGTATCGCGAAATCTATTACGACAAACGCCCGCCGCTGCCACCGAACTTCTTGCCGCAGCATCCATTTCAGAATGCTCCACAAGCAACATCCGGACGCGATGAAAGCTTGGCGGCTTGGCCACGCACCGAAGAAGTCGTCAGCGACCAGCTTTGCGAGTACTACGGTCTGGTGACACACTTGGATGAACAAGTTGGCCGGGTCATGGATGCGTTGGATGGAAGTCCTCATGCAGAAAACACAATCATTATCTATACCGCCGATCACGGACTCGCGATGGGCAGTCATGGCCTGCTGGGAAAACAGAATATCTATGAACAGAGCATGAGCAGCCCACTGATTCTTAGCGGGCCCGGCATCCCGGAGGGCAAGTCCAGTAGTGCTTTCACCTACATCCATGATCTCTACGCGACGGTCTGCGATTTTGCTGGCGTGGCTAAGCCCGGCGATGTTGATTCCAAGACGCTCGTTCCAGTCATCCATGGGCAGGCGGACCGTGTTCACGAATCCGTTTTTCTTCCGTTTCAAGACAATCAGCGAGCCGTTAATGATGGCAGATGGAAACTGCACGTTTATCCAAAGATAAACCACCGCTTGCTGTTTGATCTGTCAAACGATCCGCACGAAGTGACCAACCTTGCAGGCGACCTGGAGCATCAAGCTGACGTGCAGCGAATGCAGTCGTTGATGGAGACTTGGAGGAACAGACTGGACGATCCGTATCCGCTAAGCGTGGAAAAACCCCAGCCTTTGACGCCCAACTATCACAACAGCAATCGAGTTCTGGATCGCTGGCAGCCGAAGTGGATTCGCGACAAGTACTTTGGTGGTCGGGAATCGCCCCCAGGTCGCCGCTAGCCCAGGCCGCCGCTAGCCCAGGCCGCCGCTAGCCCAGGCCGCTGCTAGCTCGGGCCGCCGCTAGCCCAAGTCAACGGTAGATTGCGATGACCGGCATGTTGCAACGGTAGTCGAGCAATTGCCCAATGATCGGCGTGTTGCGGGGCGGCGTCACTTAAGGTCGCGCCGGTTGCATCGGAGCATCACGCAAGGCGGTCGGCGGCGACGTGATAGTGCGGGTCTTCGGAGACGTTGATTTCTACCAAATCTCCGGCTCGATCCAGCAGGTCACGGCATTCGGTGCTGAGGTGCGTTAGGTGCAGTCGTTTGCCAGCGGCTTCGTACTTTTCGGCCAATTGATTGATGGCTTCCAAGCCCGACTGGTCGTAAACGCGGGTGTAGTAGAAATCGATCACGATATCGTCAGGGTCGTTGGCTACGTCAAACATTTCTTTGAATGACGTGACCGAAGCGAAGAACAACGGTCCGTGCAGTTGGTAGATTTTGCTGCCGAATTCGTTGAACTTGATATCGGTGCCCATGTGTGTCGCGTGTTGCCACGCAAAAACGAGAGCCGAGACGATGACACCCAAGATGACGGCGGACGCCAAGTCGTGCATGAAAACGGTGTAGGCCGAAACGAGGACCATCACCAACACATCACTGGTTGGCATTCGTTTGAACATTTTCAGTGACGCCCACTCGAACGTTCCAATCACGACCATGAACATGACGCCAACAAGCGCAGCCATGGGGATTTGCTCGATCCAGGGAGCCAAAAATAAAACGAATAGCAGCAAGCAAACTGCCGCGGTGATCCCAGAGAGTCGTCCACGACCGCCGGAGTTGACGTTGATAAGTGACTGGCCAATCATCGCACAGCCTCCCATGCCGCCAAACAAACCACAGATGATATTCGCGGTCCCTTGACCGACACATTCGCGGTTGCCTTGTCCTCGGGTTTCGGTGATTTCGTCGATTAGCGTCAGGGTCATCAACGATTCGATCAGACCGACGCCGCAAAGCACGATTGCGAATGGAAAGATGATACGCAGGTTGGTGAAGTTCATCGGCACGAGTTTTTCGTACTGCATGAAATACAACTGCGGCAGGCCACCACTGATGCCAGTCGCTTCTTGGGCGGTCGCTTCGATCGCCATGTCAATTTGCGTTTGACTGGGAACGGCCAATGCGTCTTCGGCCAGAACTTCGGCTTTGACTTTGGCGACAGCCGCTGCCTGTGTATTGGTGCGTAGCATGTCACCGACGGTTGCCAAGCGGTTCGCACCGTCGGGCGTACTACTGGACTGATTGACTGCAGTTGCAATGAGCGTGACCGCTAGGATCGCTGCCAACGACGCGGGCACGGCACTTGTCAACTTGGGCAACAGCCAAATGATCGCCATCGTCAGCGCGACCAAGCCCAGCATGATCCACAAGGAACTACCGGTCAGGAAGACAAGATTGCCATCGGAAGCGAGCTTCTTAAAACTGCCAAGTTGCGCGAGCCCGATCACGATGGCCAGTCCATTGACGAAGCCGAGCATGACCGAGTGCGGCACCATGCGAATGAGTTTTCCCAATCGAGCAAAGCCGACTGCGATCTGTAACACGCCGCACAGAATCACAGTGGGGAACAGGTATTCCACCCCGTGCATTGAGACGAGTGCGACGACGACGACGGCCATTGCACCGGTCGCTCCGGAGATCATGCCCGGTCGTCCACCTACAACGGCGGTGATCAGCCCAATGAAAAACGCGCTGTACAGCCCGATCAGGGGTGAGACTCCGGCAACGAAAGCGAACGCAATCGCTTCAGGGACCAATGCCAACGCGACGGTCAGACCCGAAAGAACATCGTTCTTGACGGAACTGGATTGTTGACGAAAAAAATTCAGCATGTTGTTTCCAAATCGTATTGCCGCAGTGGCGATTGTCGGCTGGACACCAAGGATGATCGCGCGAAAGCAGCAGGCGAGTCCGGCCTCACGATGACGCCTTCAACTGCTGCCCTTGGATGTCCGCAAACCCGTCCCGTGAAGGCGATCGCAAATTCGATCTTCAGTGGGCAAACAGCTCGATTGAGTCGGGCTGACATCGTTTTGGCAAGCGCCGAAACACCGGCCAAAGATCGTTGGGCGGACTATAGTTGAACGCACGAAAGGGTCAACGTGAGTATGCGCTACAGTTAGAGATCGCTTGCGGTTGGAAATCCGTCGACCGTTGCGAAACAAGATGTTCTTGGGGTGCCACAGCCCCGTTAATGCCGCCGCTTGGCAGGGAAGACTACCTCAGAAGGCCACGGGGCTCACGTTATCGCAAGCGTGCGGTGAATCGGGAAACGAGAAATTGTGCCCGTAGACGAACTGATTGTGCTAATTGCTATGGGTTTCCTTCGGCTGCCAACGGTAGCGAGACGCGCGAGTCTGGAAGATTCGCGATGGTCTTGCCCGGAGTAAAAGTAAATCCTCGCTGCTCAGGAACTTCCGCTTGGTTACGAAATCTCGCAGGCCAGCTCCGCATAGCGGGGCCTTGATGCCGCGGTTTTGTGACGGAATTTCTTGATGATCTGATTTTGGCGGATAACGAACACGCCAGGCATTTGAAAGCCATCTCCTTCCAGCTTGCCGACTCCGTGTCGATCGATAACGGCTGCTTTGAAACCTGACCACCACACTGACAGGCCAAAGAGCTGGTGCAGCTTGCCACGACCAAGATCGTAGGCGCGATACAGTTCGCATTCTGGGTCGCTGATTCGATGTACGTTACCGAGCCCGTAGGAATCGAAAAATTCTGCCGCGGTTTCATGCTGTCCCATAAAGACAATCGCCGGCGTCACGTTCGCGGCACGCAGTTGTTCCAGTTGGCCTGATAGATCTGCAAGCGCCTCGCGGCAAAACGTGCAACCGCGATGACGCAAGAAAAGAAGCATCACGGGGGTATCTGTTGAAAGTTCCGCAATCGACATCCCGTGCTGAGATCGAAAACGCCTATTCGCTTCGGCTACATCGAGTTGTGCTTTTCTGACAGGTGCGACAGCTGCTTTAAACGCCAGGTACAAAATCACTGCGAACGGGATCCACCAAATCGCATCGTTCGTCAAATTAGTCCAGGCAAACTGAACGGGTAGTTGGCCGTCGCCAGGCGTTGCGAGGAGCAGGTTGTAGATCATCCCAATCGGACCGAAGACTTTGCCCAGAAAACCAACCAACACAATGGGCCAGTGACGAAACGGATCAAACGCCGCGATAGCGTAACCAACACCGTACACTCCCACGATCATTCCAACGCACTGCCAGATGCCGGGGTAGCGTGGCGGCATGATACCAACCCAATCAAATAGATCGTCGGGACGAAGCACCACCCACGCACCCCAAATTAGGTTGTATGCCGCAGCGGCCAGCAAAACGTACCGCATCCACTTGGGCGCAGTCTCATTGGTTGCACCAAAGTCATCACTTGCCTGAACGTCTGGCTGGCTACTGCGATCAGCACTGCTCATGACAGCCCCTCGTTTCGGGCAACTCTTTGACGAAATTTTCCGGTTAATTCGACATGTTTGCGGACTTGATCACGACATCGATGGACAAACGCCGCGACGTCCGTTGATCGGTAATCTGGATAAGTCCAACGGTGGTGAATCCATTTTTTGGCCATGTAGTTCAACGTCACTTCGGCAAACATCCCGTCACGCAAATACAGCCGATGGTCGCGGTCTTTGGTGGTCGCCAATACGAGCTTTGCCTGGGTGACGTAGCCACAGTCCAGGTTCAGTGGGCGAACATCCGAATGGCTTCCAAACGCAGCGTATTCTTTTTCCAGGTCGATCGTTTTGTGTTTCCAATCCGCCAACCCGCCAGGTTCCTGCAAATCCTCAAAAGCAATCAGTACCTTCCGCAAACCCGTTCCCATCTGCTCGTCGTAGAATCCTCCTGCAACGAAAGGGAGTGGATCGGAGCGATGCGCGATCTGGCCCCATTGATCTTGCAACGAACTGATGCCCCAATCGATGGCCGGTGGGTGCCGCGAAATCACGGCACAGACGCGCACGACGGGTTCGATGTATTCGATGTCGGCCACAATGGGGTTTTCAAAGTCGCGGAGTGAGCGGGAAGGCGAAATTCAGCAGCATGGATGTGCCGGCTGGCACGCCTGGTAAATCGTTTACTGACATGCTGCTACACTCTAGCGAATCGCCAACTGCCTGCCGATCATCCTGAAATCAGAGTGTAAAGTCCGATTCTGATGTTCGCGGCGGAATCCAACAGTCAAACGAGGCCAAGTTTTCATGCACGAGTGGATTGCAGACCGTACGACAACTTTTGATGCCAGCGGTATTCGCCGTGTTTTTGACTTGGCTGCCAAGTTGAAAGATCCGATCAACCTTTCGATTGGCCAGCCCGATTTTGATGTGCCGACGGAGGTTCAAGACGCTGCGATCGACGCAATTCGGTCGGGCAAGAACGCCTATTCGCCCACGCAGGGTATCGGTCCCCTGCGTGAAGCACTGCGTGCAGAGGTTGCCGCGCGGTATCCCCACGAAGACCGGGATGTGTTCATCAGCAGTGGGACAAGCGGCGGATTGATGCTGGCCATGATGGCGATGATTAACCCGGGCGACGAAGTGATCTACCTGGACCCCTACTTTGTGATGTACCCCGCATTGTTGAAAATGTGCGGCGGTGTGCCGGTGCCGATCGATTCCTACCCGGACTTCCAATTGGACCCGGAAAAAATCGAGGCAGCGATCACGCCCAAGACCAAGATGATTTTGGTCAACAGTCCAGGCAATCCCACGGGAGTGACGGCCAGCGAATCGCAGTTGAAGGCTGTTGCTGAGATTGCGGCACGTCACAATGTGGCGCTCTTGTCGGACGAGATATACAGCCGGTTTTGCTATGACGGTCAGTACGCTTCGCCGGCGGTCTACAACGATCAAACGATTGTCATCGATGGGTTCAGCAAAAGCCATGCAATGACAGGCTGGCGAGTGGGGTACGTTCATGGGCCGAGCGAGATCATTGCGACGATGTTGAAGATCCAGCAGTTTTCTTTCGTCTGTTCGCCACAGCCTTCGCAGTGGGGGGCGTTACGTGCGATGGAAGTTGATCTTGCGGACCACATTGACCAATATCGTGGGAAACGCGATTTGATTGCTGATGCGCTGCAGGATCACTATGAATTCACACGACCAGGCGGGGCGTTTTATCTGTTTGCCAAGGCTCCGATGAAAAGTGGCGAGCGGTTTGTGGAGAAAGCGATCGACAAAGGCTTGCTAATCATTCCGGGGAACATCTTCAGTGACAAAGACACGCACTTTCGCATTAGCTTTGCAGCGCCCGACGAGACACTTTTGCGTGGCATCGACGTACTGAAAGAACTCGCTGCCTCTTGAAGTTTCTTGCCCCAAGGACAAGCGGATCATCGTGATTGAGCTTTTATTGCGTCGATTGAACGTACGCACTTGGCTGTACCGTTTGCTGGTCGGGTTCGCGTGGACGTCTGTACTGACGTTCTTTGCCTGGGGCATCGGTGCCCTCTACTTTCTGCAGTCCGTGCCAGCTGTGTTGCGGGTGCTGCTTGCGGTTGCCTATATCGCTGGCGCGGTTTGGCTGGCGAGGTTCGTGCAGAACAGGAGTCATTGGCTGGCAGCAATCGCATTGTCGATTGGCGTTGTCTACCTGATGACTTTGACGCAGCGGCCAAGCAATGACCGTGATTGGGTAGAAGAACAGTCACGCACGCCAAGCATCCAGTTCGATGGAAATCGCGTGCGTGTTTTAAATGTCCGAAACAACCTCTACCGAACGGAAACCGATTTTGACGTTGCGTACGAAGACCAGGATTTTCGCGTCAGCGAGTTGACCTCTGTTTGGTTTATCGTGCAGAAGTTTTCGCCTTTGGAAGGACTGGCGCATACGTTTTTGAGTTTCGAGCGAACGACAGCAGACGGCCCCCAGTACTTGGGCGTTTCGGTGGAGGTCCGACGCGAGAAGGGCGAGGTGTATTCGCCTTTGCGCGGTTTGTATCGTCTTTACGAAGTGATCTATGTGCTAGGTGATGAACGGGACCTAATTGGGTCCCGAACCGTTTTACGACCCAATGACCGAGTTTGGATGTACCGTGTCAATGCAACGCCCGAAGAAGTCCAGACGTTGTTCGCGGATGTTGCCGACCAAGTGAATGGCTTGATCGACGAGCCGCTTTTCTATCACACGTTATTGCGAAATTGCACCAACGAAATCGTTACGCATACTTACGAGTTGACGCCGGAGCCCATCAATTGGCTGGACCCGCGAATTGTGCTGCCAGGTTTTTCAGGACGGTTTGCTTATTCGCAAGGTCTTGTTGGCGAAGCGGGGCAAACGTGGCAGCAATTGCAGGACGACGCAAGGATCGACCAGCGGGCTCGCGATGTCGGAATCCGCCAGGATTTTTCGCTACGTATACGAGATGGACGATAACACAGTGGTTTTGTTCTCTCTGTCTGCGGGATAGGTTGAGTCTCAGCGAGAGCATTGGCACCAAGTGAAAGAAATCCAAGGTTCATCCCAAGGAGTTTTTCAGGACGAGCACTTACTCTCCCTTGAGGGAGAATGAAGCAAATTCCTGCTGAGCAACAACTAAAAAGCTGCACGACCTCCGAGCGGGAGGGTGAATAAAAACGCCGAGAACATCGCTTAGAAAAAAACTCCTTCGGTTTTTGAAAATGTTTGAACCATCTGTGGGTCTGCGGGCACTCACACACGTCAATACAACCAAATCCAAGCCTACGGTGGGTTATGCCTCCTGAGGGTCCTGTGAGCGACGAAGCCGTCCCAATCAGTTCGTTAGCGTCTGCGCAGTCAGCGGCAGAGGACTGCAAAGGGCGAGTTTCTTTGCCACAGAATCAGTCGCTGGCAAAATCCGCAGGCAATGCGGACGTCGATTCTCAAGTTTCGCAGTTAGCCCAGGCAAAGTCGGAGCCCAACCCTCCAGCGCCGACCGATGCCTGGGTTGATTCGCAGTATGGCCTAATCCACCGTGCGGCCTGGATGATGACGGGAGACGCCTGGACTGCCGAAGATCTAGCACAAGAAGTCTTCGTGGTCGCGATCGACAAATGGGACCAGTTCGATGGCCGCTCGAGTCGATCGACTTGGCTGTACGGCATCTTGGTGCGGCTAAATCGTCGTCGCCAACGCACTCTGGCAAGGCTAGGACGACGGATCAAAAAGTACGCTTACCAAAACGAAACAGAACGAAACAGCAAACAAAATCGCCACGATCCTGCCAACAACCTCGCCGAGCAATCGTGGCGACAAAGCGTTTGGGCGGAAGTCGCGCGACTGCCGTTGCCGCAACGCGAAGCCATCACGCTGCGGTACTCGCAGGAATTAACGTACGAGGAAATTGCATCAGCCGTCCGGTGCCCTGTCGGCACAGTGAAGACTCGCGTTCACCATGCCCTCAAACGATTGAAACAATGCGAATCAATCCAAGGTGAATTGCCTTTTTCTGAAACGAACACACCCACACAAGATTCCCCCCAGCAAAACCTTTCCCACGATGACTGACCCTCACGAAAGCGCAATCGCGGATCGACTTTCGAACGAGGCACCAACGGTGCCCGGTTCCAAGCCGCCTAGCATTGGCAGGTTGAATCAACGCGTCGCACGGGTACGTCGTCGTCGTCGGTCGTTGCGTATTGTTTCGGGCGCGGCGGCAATACTTTTGTTTGGCTATGTCACACAATCGAATTGGCAACAACCAACGAAACCTGACGGCATGCCAGGATCGGTGCAAGAATCATTGGTCGCGGATGCAGTGGGCGCGGATGCAGTCCCTGCACCTCGGTCAAAGCCACTGAAGTCTCGACCACCAAGAGTCCAGCTTTACGCTTCGGTCAGCCAAAGCGTGCCGGTGTTTGATTTCGACCAGCAAACGCAGTCGATGCACCATATCGGTTGGGTCGAATCTCAGCAGGAGGTACCCGTGGATATGAATTACGTCCCCGACAATCAACAAGACAGCTTTAAAGCCGTGCTTAATAACGACAACGACGCATGGTATTTCAGTTTGTAACTTCCCATCTCAAAGGTAAAACAATGTTTAAAGCACTCTGCACCCTTCCACTTTGCCTGGCGATGTTTGTCTCAACAGGCGTTGCCCAAGAGTCGGCGGATTTTCAAAGCGCGCTGCAAGTCACGTTTCCATCAACGGTTTCGGTCAACTTTGCTGACGGGGCGAACGGCGGCGTCAATGCTCAAGGCATGCAACGCTGGCAATGGCGTGCCGCGCAAGGCGGGATGTTTGCACAGCTTCCCGGCATGGAAATGATGAACAATCGTGCGGTGGTCAGAACCGGTTTTGCGGTTAGCGCCGACCATGTCCTGACGCATCTGGACACTGATTCTGATGACATTGTCATTACGACCATCGACAACACGCAGCACGACGCGAAAGTCGTGGCCCGTGACAACGTAACGGGACTTTGCGTCGCCAAAGTGGATGGCGTTGAATTGGTCAGCATCCCCGTGGGCAGTGGAGAACAGTTGCCGGGCCTGCCTGTCGTGACAACTTGGCTGGATGACGGCACACCTCGATGCAAAAGAGGCATTATCGCCAGCCCGTTGCAATCGGGATCGCCCAAGATTGGGATGACTCACCACGTTGATTTCGGCGACAGAGCCCCCCTCGTCGGCAGTCCTATTGTTGATTCCTCTGGCGTCCTGGTCGGGGTGACCGTAGGTGGAGACGATGGAGAGACGGTTTGCCTTCCGGCATCTCAATTGAATCGCCTGATCGATTCGGCGCTCAACGGAGAGCCTCAGGACTTGGAACGCGGACTCGTCGGTGTCGCATTCTCCAGCGACAGCGGTTCCGTTATCAGCAATGTCAACGAAGGATCGCCGGCGGCCAAGTCAGACCTGCAGACGGGCGATGAAGTGACACAAATTGGCGATCACCTTGTTCGTTCGTCTCGAGACGTGGTCGCCGCAGTAGCAACGGCGCGAGCCGGGGATGATATTGATGTCACCGTGCGACGTGGTGATCAAACAATGACGCAAACATTGACGCTTGGCCAACATCCCGAGCAACGAGTCACTCTCGCGCCGCTGGAAGGTGACGGCGAAAACGGAAAGGCAATCGTTCAGCGTCAAGGCTGGCAGCTGAAGGATGGAAAGATGGTGCCAATGGACTTGGACGCAGACGGCAACTTTGACATGGTGCTTCCTAAGGAACTTCAAGGTCTCTTTGGCAACAACCCGGGTGCACTTCCCAATCAGTTTCGGATGCCCCGTCGGTTTCAAGGATTGCGAGTGGAACGAAGCGACACCGAAGAATCAATCCGCGAGTTGGAAGCCCAACGTGACCGACAAGCCGATAAGATCAAAGAACTGACGGAGAAAATTGAAGAGCTGGAGTCGAAGAACTAGATTTCGCATTCCAGCATGGTCTGAATTTTTACGTCCGATGCTCAACGACTTAGCGTTCGCGAACGCTAAGTCCCCAGGGAAACACCGTAGCCGATTCTCGTGAGGGCATTTCGTCGATCGGTGTTTCCAACAAGGCCCGTGGCCTCACGGCCAGCGGTTCACAAAACTGGCAATCTTCGGTTAGAAACACACTAGGAAATTTCCCGTAGCGAAAACGAAGTTATTACCACGCAGTAACAACGTAAACGGCGCACGTAGTTGCCTACTTCAGTTTCCGTCGCAGACTTCGGGCACTTTCTTGCAGCATCAAAGGAAGCTTGCTGCGGAGCAGGTTACTGCCGCTGAACCAATCCGCTGGCTCGTGGATCACGAATCTTGATTCGATCAAACAAGCACTGCTCAGGCCCTTTCCATCCGTCTCATTGAGACGCGAAACACTCAAGTAGCCAGCCGCACCCTGATAAGGTTGCCAGTCGCCATCGGTGGCATTCTTATCACTCTTATCATCGACGATTCGTGCCCAGGAGTTGCGGTCTGCAAAACGTGGATCCGCTTCGATCGCAATTGTCAGGCTGTCACTGGCTATCGTCTGCTGTGCCTTCAAAACGCCACGGGCGAGAACTTTATCCAGCAACGGAATTTCGACCATCGCGAAAGAGGTGTTTTCGCCTTTTGTGATCCCCAAACGAGCGAGTTCTTTATCGGAGACTTCCTTCGACTCCATCGCTTCGGTTTCCGGTTCCGGCTTCTCGTCGCCAAACATCTGCTTCATCAGATCCTTGTCCCGGAGTGTTTCCAAGGATGCATGCACAACAAACGCTAGGTGGACAAGATGGCCAACGCGATCTCCTTTGGCATCCTTCAGGTAATTCAAATCAATCGACACAGGAGCGACAACAGAGTTGCGGCTAAACCGTTTCCATCCAGCACCGCCTGCGATTGATTTCAAGGCCGTCGCCCGCATCGCTGCGTCCTGTTCTGCTTGCAATGCCGGCGACTCGATCGGTGTCGCACCGATTACCGGAATCTGGGTGCCAGTGGTTGTCAGCTTCGCAAGCAAAGACGGCGTATCGGCATAACAAGCGGTAGCAACGATTACGCTGCAGACAGTAAAAATGGGCCGTAACAAATCAGTCATGGAGTCGCGGTCTCTTGTGGGTTCTTATTCTCGTGCTTGACGGGTTTTCCGTACTGCTGAAGCAGCGAGACATGTTCTTTTACAGCAGGTGAATTGGGATACTGCTGCAATTTTTGTGACAAGTATCGTTCGTGTGCTTGGTGAATTCGGTCCGCCAATTCGTTTCGATTTTCCTCTTTCAACTTGGCCAAGATCGGCAAGAGCAGCCGAGTGTGAGCCTTGCTGACGGTTGCCATGTCTCGCCATGATTCTTCTGCCGCCACGAAATCGCCTTCGTCGATGGCCACCTGCGCACGCAGTGCGTGGCGTTTGGATGCGTGGTAAACCCAAACACGGAGATCCCTATGCAGATTTGTAGGCCGAAGATGATAGAGGTCATGCTCTTGCCACAGATTCCAACGATCAACCGCCTTGGGTAGGCTCCGGGCCACTAGAGGAATTGCGGCAATGCGGCTGGGATGACATGGAAGTGTTGTGCGCAGAAGATCGCGATGTATCTCCAAAGCGCTGGCGACCAGACTCTCACTTAACAAACCTGCTGC
Organism: uncultured Pirellulaceae bacterium; assembly: GCA_964444105.1. GTDB lineage: Bacteria > Planctomycetota > Planctomycetia > Pirellulales > Pirellulaceae > K23-9. The sequence continues at coordinate 27,858 of CAYUGI010000029.1, read as the reverse complement.
AAGTGCCCTTTCGTTGTCATTGGCCAGAGCAAGCAGTCGGGCTTGCAGTTTCATTTTCATCGCGGCCTGAGCGTCCCCCGCTTTTCGCAGACAATCTGCGGCCAAGAAAAGCTGTCTATGATTCGCGGCATTACGTTTCCACGACTCATGAAATGCCTCGGCTGCTTCGGCGAAGTTTCCTTCGGCCAAAAACGTCCGCGCGATCAATTCCCAGTCGCCATAGTATCGCGTTCGCTTGAAAATCGCATTCTCGCGAGCCGCCCTTACCTGTCCATAACGAAACTGCGTGTAAGGGACCGGCTTGATGCTTTCGGTGCCAGACGAATCTTCCTTTTTGATAAAGAATCGCTCCAACTGCTTCACGGGGGACTTGGCAAGCATTGCTGAATCGACTCGCGCCAACCTATCGACGGCTTTTGTGGCCGGAGCATCCTTAGAAAAGTTCAGCCACCACTTTTCCGCTTCCCGCCAGGCCAATGGAAGCTTGTCGGAACTGTAAACTGACGAAAAATATCGGCTGCGTGACTCAGCATCACCAGCAAATTCAGCAAACACCCCGCGACTTTGTGACTTAAGGTTGGCCTTGTACAACCGCGCGGCCAACGCCTCCAAATGTTGCTTTCGTTGCGGATCCGTAAGTCCCCTCACCGCGTGCCGCCGAAGTGTACGCATGACCGCAAGCAGGTCGGCTGTCTTACCGGCAGCCTTCAACATGACGGCAAGGTGAAGCAATCGCTCTTGCCCTTTCCCACGACCAATCGCGTTCGCATTGGACGTAGGTTGCGGTTGCCCTGCGATGGAGTCAAACAACTGGTCGCAGCGCTGGGGGTCCCATCCGATCACCTGCAAAGCTTCGTCGAACTCCAACCTTTCCCAGTGCCAATAGAACGCTCGATGGGGAAGCTTTTCATCCAGAAGCGTCAAGGATTTTTCAGCCCGGTTTGCCGAAAGCAAAGCGTCAGAAACGAACCCCGCAATTGATAAGTCCGTCGGATTGTCTTCGACAAAATTCTGCAACTGTCTCACGTCCGCCGTTTCATCTTCTGCTGACGCGTACGCCCCGGCCAGTTGCTTCGTGACAATCTGAAACCCAAGCGTTTCGATTTGCCGATGCAAAGGGCTGATGGCAGTTCGCACCTGCGATTGCGGCATAGCACTCGCCCGCGGCACTGGCATTTGCACTAACTGCTCGTGGTCGTGCGTTTCCATCCTTAGCGCCCATCGTAGGGCGGGGTCGCCGGCATCGGCAGCAATCTTCTCTGCTTCGTCAAATCGATTCTCACTTCGCAGTTTAAAAAACGCGTAACGATCCGATTCTTCGGCTGCCTTGAAGGCTGGTTCCCTACGACTAAGCTTGACACCGAATTTCGCACAGATCATTCGAAATCGAATCAGTCTCAGCTTTCCGTTGTCGTCCGCGACAAACTGAGACAGCAACTCGTCTGCGGTGTCCCAGTCGCCCATCATGATTGCGACCGTAAAGGGACCGTTGTATCCCAGTGTCGCCGATCTGACCGCGTCGATTGACACATCGTCCGGCTTGTCTCTTTCGCATTCACCTAGGAGCGTTTTCAACAACCAGGCTCCATCACCTCGATCGACGATTACGTTTTGGAGGTCGCTTCGACGCAAAGAACTGACCAGCCTCTGCCTTTTGGCGCGGTTGGATTCTTTGTCAAGTGACTGAGTGATCAGCGGAAGCAGCACCTGCCTCATTCCATCGCTTTTCAGCACAGTGGCGTTCAGCAAAGAAAGATACTGCTCGTTCTCAAGCATGGTCGCCTTGACCACGTCGATTTCAAACAGATCTTTCAGGAGACCTCGCTCTGCAAGTAGATTGGAAACTTGCCAAGAAGTAGCCAGTGATCGGACTAAATAGGATCGCGACTTGTTATCAACTTTCGCAATGGCCTTAGCAAGCAGAGCAACCCCTTGACCGTCCAAAGCCCATTCCACAGCAGTCGGGTTTTGGATCATCTGCGCCAACCGTCCGTAAAGAGACGAACTGCGCGTGTCGTCAATTAGCTGTGACAACGTCTTTGCCTTCGGGTCGATCTTGCGCATTCGATGCACAACGGCCGTGTTGGTATAGAAGGACCAACGCTGAATTTCGTTGACCGAACCATTGCTGTGACCCGCGTCAACGAGTGTCCGCAAGCTGTCGAAGTAGCCCAGTTGGACGACTCGTGAATTAACAAGTAACGAACTTAACAAGAATCCTGACTTGTTCTTGTTGAACTCGACTAGGTAGTCATCGATGACCTGCCGCAGTTCGTCGTCTGTCATCGCTGCCTGAAAATAGCTGTTCAGCAAGGCACGTTGAGCAAGCGTCTTCCGGTGCTGCTTATCGGGCCATGCAAAGATAAGATCCAAAACAACACGTAACTTCCGCCGCTTCTTCAGTTCACTGACGATTGTCGTGTTCGATAACGCCTTCAGCAGCACGTCGTGATCAACACCACGAGTCAAAAGGCTGGATGTCACAAGATCCATCAAGTCAGTATCTGCGACCGCTTGGCGAGTGGTGTAATCAGACAACAGAACCAACGCCATCTGAAGTTGAACCGACTTGGGCTGCGAGTTTGTGAATAGAACCAACTCAGGCACCAAGCGTTTATTCTGTCGTTGGCGATTCAATAGTCCTGATCCCAAGAACTGCCCAATGAACTCGCCGCGACGCTTCACGTCAATCGAATTGAGTTCTGCGACAAGCTTCCTTGGCTGGTCACTGCCGGCAAACCACTTCTGAACATGAGACGAGTGACTAATCGTCCGGTAAAATGACAGCCGATCAGTTCCTTGCAGCGGTCCACATAGATTCACCAACAAGCCAAGACGAGCCTCTTCAAAAAAGTACGCGACACTAGGCTGCCTTACCATACTGCCCAACACCGACTTGTAGTCCGAAGACGAAATCGCAGTCGAAGCTTCGCTGGCCAATTGGGCAAACCGTTTGTTGCGTTGCATTTGCGGAAAAAACCACTCCGACCCAAAAAGCGCAGCAATGCACTGACGCTTGTCGTAGGAACGAGGCAACTGCTTTGCAAAGTCCCAAAATGAAAGCGCCAACTTGGGTTCGTTCACCACATCCGCTTGCGTGAGATTGCTTATCAAGTTCACGTAGCCTCGCGAAGACATCCAATTGGTGTTCCGTGAAAGGTTCAGCAACGTCGTCGCTAAAGAACCTTCTTTTGCCAATGCACGTGCGTATGCTTTGCGAGTCATTAAGCGACGCATTAGGTCTTGCCGACGCGAGTCTTTGGCGACTCCAGCGACTGACTTTAAGAGTGTTTCGTAGTGCCCCGCTTTCAGGATCGCCGTGACGGCAGGATCACTTCCCAAAATTTGCATCAACACAAGTTCTTGGCTGTCGCTTGAGAGTTTTTGTGTCTCCAGATCCAGCAATTCGTTCACGCGATTCTTACTGGTCAAATACTCGATCGTCGCTTCGTTGATATATAGCTTTCCCAAAAACTCAGCTCGGCGACGTTCGTCGATCCCCTCCAGCATCGCCGCCTTGGTGGCTTCAAACTGCCCCTCAGCAAAAAGCTGTCGCAGCAGATCTTTGTTGCGCACAACTCCCATCAGAGCATAGCGTTTTGCGTTTTCATCCAAACGATCCTGTAAAACGTCGATCAACGCTCGGCGATCCTTGGCATCACGCAACGTGTTGGTGAATTGGCTTGACGCCAAGAGGGAATTGAATCGACTGCTAATTCTGGTTGTCGCAGGAACGGCTGCCAATGTTCGGATGAACGCAACGCCCATGCCCTGCTTCTTCAATTCGTTAGCAAATTGCGTCTTGCTGATCGGCGCGTACGCAAATGTTTGCACGTCGCTGGGCGATGCGATGACAGCGATCCGCAGCATCTTTTCCAGCGTTTCTTTCGTCTGCAACGCACTGAACTGACGCGGCAAACTATATGTCTCCAGCAACGCCAGTAGCTGCCAGGGCTTATCTTCAGTCGTGTTCAGACTGGCCCAGATTTCCTTGATCACTTCCTGGCTTGGTTTGTCTTCGTTATACGGTTGCCTTGTCAGACCTTGCAGATAGCCCATCGCCATTTGCGACTTAGCGGATCCGTTTGGCTCTCGTTCGATTAATTCAAGCAATTCGTGTTTTGCCGATTTATCGCTCGGCCAGTTTGGTAGCGATGCCAAACGCCCAATGAGATTGCCTCGAATGGAATCGTCCTTGGTGCTGGCGGCCGATCGCAACATACTCCTGTCGCCAGCCTCTTTGTGAATCAGCGCAAGCGCAGATGGCACATTGGCGGCGGCATCCACCAGGGCATTGCGTCCGCTTTGCGAAAGTCGATCATACAATTCATCAAGCTTAAAACTCTTCTTTCCCGCCGACGATCCATAAGAAGACAACAGGGCCGACGAACTGAGCAGTTTCGACACGTACCGGTGGCGAGTCATCCGATCGGACTCATCGGCGACCAAGTCGATCCACTGCACCATCAAATCTAGGCTGACTGAATTGCGAATGGTATTGGAATCGAAGTAGATACCGTCGATCAGCGACCGACGCACTGCGTGATTGGGGCTATCCCTGACAAGCTCGACAAATTTTGCAATCCACTCGGGCCGAGCCGATCTTTGCCGAACTTGATTAGATCGCAAAACGTAGCCAACCAAGCGACCGACATCGACAGGATTTGGTTCCTTTACCGCTAGCCGTAACAGTCGAAAATGAAACGCATCGCTTTGGACCGATGGTTTCACCTCTTTCATTTGCGTCATGATCATCGAGATGTAATCTCCGCGACTACGTGGTGACTGAAGTCGCTCGATTACCTTTATCACCGCGTTGAAGTGACCCAACTTTGCAATCTCGGCCGTGGCGATTCGGCGTTCTTTGTCACTACGACTATTGATCGCTGTCGTGATCCAATGCCGAACCTTGGGCGGCATATCGGGTGTGATCCCCATGGCGAACTTCTCACGAATCGATCGAATCCGCTCACGCGTTTCCAAATCTGCGTCGGCCAACAATTCAATTAAAATCGGCTCAATGCTTGGTCCCATCGCCCACAGGGCTGCTTCCGCATCCTGTCGCCTTTTGAAGCGGCGGTGCGAAAGCCGCTCCACAAACTTCTGGGCGGAAACCGCGACCTCGGCGGCGTCAGCTACCTGGCCCCGCGACGTTTCCTCTTGCTGCAAAGGCGGCGTTTCAGCGACGACTCCCTGCTGATGACTTCCGTGGAGACAGAACATCAGCCCAACAACAAACACTCGCTTGAGAGATGAACTGTTCATTCGCCGGATCAATCGCGGAAAAGGGCCACCTGATTCTACCACGGCCGTTCGTCCAATCGAAGGAATCCTTCGCCCGGAAAGATCGATTCGGCTGCTTGCGCTGGCCTTTTACCTGCGAATGATCACCTGACAAGTTTTGCGGGATCAATCTTCTTCTCTTGCCAGTAGAAACCGTCGTCACGTTTTTCCAAGATCCGGTTCGCGCTTCCAACCGCCAAGGCTGCTTCATCGGTCGGCAACCATTTTGAAAGACCCTTGATCGTCTCAAGGTACATGTCACGTTTGTCAGCGTCAGCGATCAGGTTGGAGTGTTCGAAAGGATCGGCCGTTCGATCGTAAAGTTCTTCTGCACCGTCGGCGTAGACGATGTATCTCCAACGCGCATCGCAGACGCTATGGTTGCCTGCGTTGTGCGTGCAAATCGCCGGACGTTCGCGATACGCGGACGGATCATTGACTTGTGGTGCCAGACTGATCCCTTCCAAGTCCGCTGGCACGTCCAGGTTCGCCAACTCCGATAGCGTTGGGTAAAGGTCCAGCAATTCAACCGGCTGGTTGCAGGTCTTGCCCATGGGAATTTTGGGTCCAGCAAAAATCAGGGGCACACGTGTTGAGTGCGTCCAAAGCGTGTTCTTTCCCGAGATCTCTTTCTCGCCCAAGTGATAGCCATGGTCACTCCAAAGAACGACAATCGTATTGTCAGCAAACGGCGATGCTTCCAACGCATTGAGCACGCGTCCAACTTGACTGTCGACAAAACTGACGGACGCAAGGTAGGCGCGAACCAGTGGCTTTGTTTGATTGTTTTGGTCCAGCCAGCTAAGACGAGGCTCAGGTAAATCCCAGTGAATGTACCAGGACGATTCGGGCGTATCACCGCGGTCTCCCTTTAACATCGGCGGCATGGTGAGGGTCTCGCTGGGATAAAGATCGAACCACTTCTGTGTCGCGTAGCAGGGAACATGCGGGAGGAAGAAACCAACCGACAGAAAGAACGGTTCGTCGCTTGGCATCTCTTTGATTGCATCGACAGCCCACGAAGCGACTTGCCAGTCTCCCTTGTCTTCGTCGCGATGATCGAACGTTCCCCAGTCCATCAACGGATGGTTGCCGCCTGGCGTTGGTGGGATCAGCTTCTGAGGTGGCTTCGCACCAACCTGAGCATTCGGTCCCCACACGTCGCATTCGTTTTCTCTGTCCTTTTTCCGACGGCCGTTTCCGCCGTGATAGATTTTTCCTCCGATCAGGGTTTGGTAACCGGCTTGATGAAAATGCTGAGGCATTGTCACCAGATCTTTTAGCTGGGGAACGTTCCGAATCCAGGGCGAAAGTCCATAGACCCCCGTCGTTGTTGGACGTCGCCCCGTCATCAACGAGGTTCGGCTCGGGTTACAAAGCGGTGCTTGGCAATGCGCGTTCGTGAAGGTCAAACCACGGCTGGCCAATCGTTTCATGAAAGGTGTCTTCACGTCAGGGTGACCACCGAGCGGTTCAACCCAATCGTTTAGGTCATCGATCGCGATCATTAATATGTTTGGTCGCTTCGACTGGGGGTCAACCGGCTCAGGGGGCGCTGCTGCGGCGAGTTCACAGAACAGAAAACCCATCAGAAACAAAGAAAAACAAGTGGAACGCATGATGCAGCAAGCCTTGGATTCAAAGAGATGTACGCGATCGGACGCCTTTAGTTTAACGGATCGATGAACGCCCGTCTGACGGCCCACGCCCCCATCCAACAGGCCCAAGACCCCGCCTAACTGGCCCAAGACGCAGCCGTGTCCTGACGTGCCGACTATCACAACCGTCACAACCTGACGAACATTGATCGATGACCTAATACGATCCTTTGTATCTGACTCAGTCCCCGTCTGGGGCTAAGTAATGTGTTAAATCAAGGTAGGGAATCACATCACGCTATTGAGGTTTGTCACCAACACCATGGGAATTCGCGATATCGCACTGCGTGCTCGAGTAGCAGCGACTTCCACCCAACGCCGAATGCGAATGCAGGAGTTGTGCCGTCGCGGGCAGGCGCCAATGTTCGTGCCTTTCTATCACCGCGTTGCCGACAAATCTCTCAACGATTGGACCATTTCAAGGGCCGGTTTTCAGCGACAGGTCGAATACTGCTTAGAGAACTTCGAGCCTGTTGGCCTGGATGAAGTCCAGCGTCGTGTTCGCGGCAATGAATCTCGTCGCCCGACGATCACGTTCACCTTTGACGATGGCTACGCAGAAAATTGCGAGTTCGCACTACCTCTGTTGGTCGAAAAGAAGATGCCAACCGTGTATTTCGTAACGACGAAATGCATTGAACAACAATCCTGTTTCCCGCACGACAACCAAAACGGTCTGTCACTGCCAGTCAATTCGATCAGTCAAATCCGCGAATTCTCCGACCTTGGCATCGAAATCGGACTACACACGCGCAGCCATGTTGATTTCGCCCACGTCTACTCAGCCAGAGAGATTCGCAGCGAGATCATCGATGCCAAAGACGATCTAGAACAAATGATCGGCCGCCGCGTACGCTACTTTGCTTTCCCATTTGGAATGCCTCCGCAGTTAACGCAAGCCGCCATCGAAGCGGTCTACGAATCAGGCCTCTGGGGATTCTGTAGTGCATTCGGCGCCTATAACTTGCCTGGACGTGATGCGTTTCATATTCGTCGCTTTCACGGCGATGGCGAATTCAATCGATTCTTGAACTGGACCAGCTTCGACCAAAACAAGGTTCGTCGCGAACCTGCGATTCGCTACTTCTTGCCGCCTGCGACTTCGTTTTCTGAAACAGTCGCACTGATGACCAGCTAGCCCAAAAGCGGCAAAGAGCCCTGTTGATTTAGACAGAAGGACAGTCGGTCGGATGGCACCCCGGAATGCCAAAGGCCGTCGAACAGGTTTTGACCGAGATGCCACTAGCAAGATCCGCTATCGCAAGAGGCTGTGCGGTTCCTCATTTCCGTCAACGCAAAGGTGTAAGTGATTCAACTTCACTCTCCCAGCGGGCAACGTCGTCGCGGACTTTTCTGCTCTGATTTGCCTGCACATGGAATTTAACGCTCCACTCGGGCATTGGTTTCTACACAGTTCTCTAAGTCAACTAGGCCGGAGGCCGGCACAACCCTAGCCCATGGCGTTAGCCATGGGAACGCAGATGCACACACACCAAAGGCCAGAGGCCGACACAATGGTTGCGCCGAATCATTCGCAGAAATTTTTCTCGTCATACTCGACTTTGTGTTTATCCAAAAACAATTTGCGGTCTTTGACGCTGAACACAACGTGGTAAAGCAATTGAGTGTGCGCGGCCACGATCTACCCCCGAGTCAGCGTTTGTGTCGGCCTCCGGCCTTTCCTTTGAGCTCGCATTTTATCTGGTGGCTCACGCCACCAGCTATGGGTATGTCGGCCTCCGGCCTAAAAGGTCATCATCGACTTGTGTAGACACCAATGCCCGAAGGGAGAGTGAAGGCAGGAAAATTCGTTACGGCGTTGCCCAGCGAAAGAGTGACGAGAGCCCAGGCGAATCAACTGCTCGAGAACGATGCGACCTCTCAGCTCAGATGGCTAAGAAACGGCTCCCACCGGAACCATGGTTTCCAATCGCTGCTCTACCGTTTCCGAAACCGGTTCAGCAGCGAAGCCGCGTTGATTGACGCTAACGGCAAGTCCCGCCATGAAGAACAAGAACATGTGGACCATTGGGATAATCAACATGTCGTGGAACATGCTGTTGACGCCATAAGTCGCGAGGGATCCCAACAGCAGCAGGCCGACTTGGCGTGCCTCAGGTGTACTGATTCTTTGCCGCGTGAGTTTCCAACCCATTAAACTGACGGTCAGCAGCATTCCCATGAATAGCGAGAATCCTGTCAGCCCGGTGTCGACTAAGACGGCCAGGAAAGTGTTGTGTTGGTAATACGTTTTGACTTTACCGAGTGGTTTGTCGTAAGAGCGGTCATCGCAGTAGGGCTTGTTGTTTTCAAAGTAACGACCAAATCCGTGCCCCGTGATCGGCTTGTCTTTGAACATCTCCCACGCGACGATCGCCAGCAGCGGACGGAGCTCAATCGATTCGGCAGCTTCTGACGCCGATAGGTTCTTGTCACGTTTCATCGATAAGAGCTGGTCTTTAAGCCCCATGGCCATCGCACCTGCGAAAAGAAACACCGCCGCCATGGACCAGATTCGAGTCCAGCGTGGCAAGTACACGAATCCAACGATTGCTACTGCCAGCATCAAGCCAACCCACACACTACGTGTAAGCGTGGCGTAACATCCCGCGGCTAACACAACACTGGCTAGGCCATAGACCAATTTCATGTCTCGAGCACTCGAGAAAAATCGGACGACACAACACGTGAATCCGATCGTCATCACAAATCCATTTGCGACCGGATTCATCAGCGGGCCGCGGCCACGACCGTAGAACTCCCATCGCTCAGCATCCAAGATGTATTTCGGGAATACGCCGGCACTAAAACCTTTGATCTCGAAGAGTGCTGTGACGGCTAAGTAAACCGTCAGCCCAATCATGACTTTGCAAAACCAGCGAACATCAGATTCGCGAATTTCAGCGACACGACCGATAAAGTAGATCCCCGCCGGAAAGACAATGTAGAACAACCATCGCGAAAACGAACGACTGGCGTAGGGGCCACTGCCCTGCATCGTTCCGCTGACGAAGAAAAACAGAATGATGCCGACGATCAAGACATCGATACGAGTGATTTTTTGTAATTGAACATTGCCCAGTCGCCAGTGCATCGCGGCCAACAACAACATCGCGCCCCAAAGCACTCGGTCAAGGCTGAACTGAATTGGACCGTCGACGGCAAAAAAGTCGGGTCCAAAAACCGTGCCGGTCAGCAGAACAATCGTCGCAAGTCGAAACAAACGACCACCGTGGACAAGCGGAATCATCCATACGATTCCGGCGAGCGCAAACAGTACGATTAGGAATTCCATCTTGTCGGCTCGTCGGTTCGCCTCAGGCTCGCCCCAAGAGGGTACGACCGCAGCGCTAGTGATTGGGATATTGACGATTGCGACTGTTGTGCGCTTCGGATCTGAAGCCATCGCGTCGCCCCGTCGGCGCGTACCGACGGACACTCAAACCATAGGTCACCACTAAGGCTTCGCATTTCGGACGCTCCGAACAACCACAAATCGCTGGGCTTTAAGGGCAGAGGTCCGGCGAATGCCGTCGCCAGTTACTCTTTGGGGTTCGACTACCCACCTGAGCACCAAGCGATACAATCAATCATCAAAATCCTGCGTCATAACCCGTTATTGAACCTTGATCGATTCGATTACCAACGCTCCAAGCACTGCAGTGGGCATGCTGACTAAGAATCCGTTGGCTCCCAGTCTGGATTGGGGCTACTGTTTTTGCGCAAGCTTGATCGCGGCATTGAGCCTAGCTTCTGCGGGCACAAGCTTGGCTGAAGACCGATTCGCGCTCTTGGTTGGAAACGCTGATTATGTCGAAGGAAGTCGCCTGACAAATCCTGAACGGGACGTCGATGCGTTGGCATCTTCGCTAGGTAAGTTGGGATTCCAAGTTTCGGCGGTGAAGAATGTCGATCAAGAGGGGTTCGATGACGCACTCAACGATTTTGAACGCAGGCTCACTTCCGGGTCGATTGCGGTTTTTTTCTACGCGGGGCATGGTTTTCAAGTCGATGGCGAAAACTACTTGCTGCCACTGCGTCACGGAATTGAAAGTAAGCGACAGGTACGACGAGAGTGTATCAGTGTTTCTGAAATTGTTGGCATGCTGGAAGAGTCCCGATGCAACCTACGAATCGTTGTCTTGGACGCTTGTCGAAACAACCCGTTCGAACGTTCGTGGAGCCGCAGCAATTCTGTGGAAGGCTTTTCTGCGATCGTGCCACCCGACGGAACAATCGTTGCTTTCGCAACCGCACCCGGCCAAGTGGCAAGCGATGGGAAAAACGGTAATTCTCCCTTCACAAAATCATTGATAAAGACATTTGATTCAGCCTCCAAAGAACCGATCGAAATCCAGCGACTTTTTCGGCTGGTTGGCCAGGAATGCAGCCGGGAAGCGAACCAGCGTCCTTACATCAACGCTGACGCTTCGATGAAAGATTACCTCTTGGGGGCAGTCGGTAGCGAGAGACCGAAACTGGCGTCCAAGAGTATCGCCGAAAATCCGCCAACACCTTTGGCCGAAAGCAACGATGCTTCACCGACAATGGCGACTACTGCACCAAAGTCGCCGGAGACGCTTTCGCCCAAGCCGGAGACTCCCAGTTCAACTCGTGGCCCAAGACTAGGCGTCTTCTGCATCGCCAGCCTAACGGGGCCAGTCGTCGTCTCAGTGGCACCGGATTCCCCGGCCGCAAGGTGCCGCGCCGCCACGAATCCGCCCACGTCATACGCATTGAGCGTGGGTGACAAGATCAAGAAGATCAACGGGATCGATGTTACGGACGGAGCGGAATTTACTCGCGCCGTCATGCAGTCGCCCGCGTCGATTCAAATGACCATCAAACGGCCCAATGGTCAGACCCTGGAGCTAACGACCCAGTTGAACGGCCCGAAGCAGCGTCAAGAAAAAGTGAACTATCCAACCCGCATAGGAGTTGCGAAGTCAATCTTACTGCAAACTGGGCTAGTGATTGAAGAATTGTCACAGCCCGTCGGAGTGAAAGTCAGTGGCGTGATCGCGAATTCGGTTGCGTCGAAAATCCAAGCAGAAAGCCTGCCGGGAGCCGCGACGAAAAAAGTCTCGCTTGCGAGCTGCGGTGCGATCACTCATATCAACAGCCATCGCGTCAAAACACTGGCAGATGCGGATCGTGTGGTGAGCAATGAATGGGAACGAATGAAACAAAACAATCTTCCCAAGCTGCTGATTTTGAATCTGATTGATCACGAAGGCCAAGAATACATGTGCCATTTTTCGGACTGAAACTGCAGTCGCAGTCATTCATGATTAAGTCAACCTGGGGCTGCATTCCGCCATTGCTGCGCAATTGATCTTGGGTGGGCACAATCAATACGTATCTGCCGTCGGGCTAGCGCAAACGGCTTAATCTCGAACCGGCTAAAGCAGACCTCTTTCGTCGCTTATTTCTTATCGCTGGGCTTGGACTGTTTCTTTTGTGGTGGCCATTCGTTGGCATCGCCTTCGGCGACAATTTGTAGGATGTCTTCTTCGCTGATGTTGTTCAGCAGCGCCATGTGCGTGATTTCTCGATTCAAAAGTGCCCCCATCGTTTTGCCTAGCGTCTTCGCAGCGACGGAGTCCTTCGGGACCATCACTTTCTTTTCCACAGACGAGCCTGCGGTCAATCGATAGTCGCGGTAGATACTGCGCCGCGTTGACTCGGGCAGATCGACAACGCGGTATGGCCCCTTTGCCTTGGGTGGTTCGGCAATCTCAGTTGCCTGCGGCTTGGGTTCGGGCTCGTCATCGCCACCTGTGAACAAGACAATTCCGATCGCTGCGATCGCAAACAGACCGAAAATTGAACTCGCCAGAACAACCATTGCTGTCTGACGCTTCTTTGCCGCAGCACTCTTCGATTTGGCGGCCGGTTTTGCCGACGTCGAATCGTCAGGAGGTTTCGGCTTCGACGCCGGAGGATTGTTGACATCCCACACCGTGCCGCACTGCGAGCACCTCGCGTTCGCCATCGTTGCTGGGATGTTCAGAGCCGCATTGCAGCCGGGACAGTTGACACGTCGAACGGACATTGCGACTTGGGTTCATTCAAAGGAGAGAAACGCGAGACGGAAGATTAGAAAGACTACGCTTGTTGCTTGGCGAGCTCTGCATCGTAAAGTTGTTTGATCTCAGCCAAGTCCACGTCCGGCTCCGGCATTGCTGGATCCATGTTCTTCAGCGTCTCAGCTACGATGCTGGCGACAGACGCATCGCGATACCATTTGTGGTCAGCTGGTATCACGTACCAAGGGGCGTGATCGGTACTGCATTTGGTGAACGCAGCTTCGTATGCCTTGCGGTACTTGCCCCATTTGGATCGCGCCGTGTAATCACCCGGATTCAGTTTCCAGTGCTTCTCAGGATTGTCGTAGCGTTTTTTGAAACGTTCCAACTGCTCCTCCGGACTGATGTGAAGATAGAACTTCAGGATCGTGGTGCCGGCCAGAGACAAGCTCTTTTCAAAGTTGTTGATGATCTCGAAACGTTCCCCCCACACCGACTCGGGAACGATGTCCTCGACGCGGACCACCAGGACATCTTCATAGTGCGATCGGTTGAAGATGGAAGCCATACCCTTTTCGGGCGTGCACTTATGGATACGCCATAGAAAGTCATGCCCCAGTTCTTTCTTGCTGGGAACTTTGAACGGGTAGGTGCGACATCCTTGTGGGTTCATTTTTCCCAGCACCTTGCGAATCAGTCCGTCTTTGCCCGCCGCGTCAGGAGCCTGCAGCACGATCAAGAGAGATTGCTTGTCTTCGACAAACATCTTGTACTGTAGTTCCTGGATCTGCTGCACCATCTTTTCGGTGTGTGCTTTGGCTTCGTCTTTATCCTTGAACGGCCCCTTTGTTTTTGTGTCGATTGACTTCAAATCAACTTTGTCACCGGGTTTGACGCGGTACTCTTTGATGAAATCCATAGCTGCGTTTACCTGGAGAACGAAAGTCTGGAATCTTAGGATCGATTGTAAAACAAATGCCTGACGCGGATACTGGCGTCAGCTTGCGGTTGCCTGCAAACGTTTTGCAAAATCCGGGAAAGCTGCCAGGACACGCGTCCAATTCGGGATCGCTTCTGCACCATTTGGATCCGCACGGAAGATTTCTGACGCAGTCGTGACGCACTGCGCGAAAGCATCGACAGCCAGTTCTTCGCTGTGACGGTCGTACTCCAGATCATTGACAGTTGCGTCGGCGGCATACTGCCGAATGCTGTCTTGGGCGGCGCGAAGGTAGCAGCCTCGAAGCGTAATGAACGTGGAACTGCTCATCACCACACTCTGGCTAGCCAATGTCCTGTAGATGGTCGTCAGGATGTCGATCGCCATCTTCATTAATCCGGCTTGGCGATTCTCCAAAGACAGCGATTGGTGCTTGTGTTCGTAAAGGCGGCAAAGGTCGGTCTGGCAGACTCGTTTCAGCGACGTGTTTCGGTAGACTTCAGCGAGTGTGCCGACCTCTAAACCCCAGTCGCTGGGAATACGATTGCTTCTGGCTAGGTTACGCGTCAGAGAAAATTCACCGGACAGGGGATATCGAAAGTTGCCCATGAACTTGACAAACCGGCTATCAGGAAATGTCTGCTGCATCGCTCGCAACAGCGGTGCGACCAATAGCCGAACAACACGGCCATGCATTCTGTCGGTGACGCGCGCGTAGTAGGCTTTGCAAAATTCAAAATCCAACGCGGGATGCACCATTGGCAAACACAGTCGCGACAGCAAGACACGGTCGTAGTCGACGATGTCACAGTCATGAAGCACGAAGGTGTCGATCTCTGGATTGGCCAGTAAGTAACCGAATGCTGTCCAAACACTGCGTCCTTTGCCGGGAGTAGACAACGGCATGCCGGCGTCGATCAACTCTCGGTACAAGGATTGAATCTCGGGGCCGTCGGTCCACAGGACCTTGGCACGGTCACCTAGCGGAGAAACTTTCTTCAGCGTTTCTTCGTAGTCCGACTTTTCGGGAGCGACTCCCAGCGTGACCGCGATCGTATCGATGTAGTCGGCGTGCTGGAGTTCTTGAACGATTTTGTCGAACGGTTCGGCTCGCATGTCCGACGCGGTGACCGGCAATACGAGGCCGATCTTGCTTTCACGCGTCGCTGAACGCAGCATATCCTCCAAACGATCCAACTCGCCGGTACGCAAGTCGTGAATGGTTGTAATAAGATCGTGTTGGTAAAAGTCGGGCATCGCGTCGTTCCTTGAAGTACTTCGAATGGCACTGAAAGCATCCGCCTGAATCGCTTGCACAGAAGATACCTTGGCCAGCCGTTCGTGAGAATTGCCTACAGCGGCCATACTGCACGCAAGGGAAAACGCGTGCGCCCAGGCAGTTGATAATGGCGCCGCCATGGCAATTGATAATTGGGTAGCCAGGACAAGCAGCCTGGACAATGGGCACTATATTGGGTGGTTGATGACCTGCTACTGTCTTGACGCCTTCGCGATTTATGGCAAGACAGCATGCTGATGAAGCAATTCTCACCCCCGGTTTGATCCAAACTCAATGTCTACCGAATCACTTTTAATCCGCTGCCACGAAATGGCAAATTTGGAAGAGGGAACTGCGAAGGACCCTGATTCGTTGATCGGGTTTTTCCAAGCATTTCGCCCTGATGGCCGTGCCTTGGCTGGACTGTTTGACGAGTTGAATTGCGGCGCTGATTTGCATGAACGCTTGGAAGAACTTTACACCGTTGCAGGAGACGATCGACGCCCCCAAGGCGGTCGCGATGCGTACTTCATCGTTCGGCGTGGACCGTTGATCGGTGAAGAAGAGGTAACTGCACTGGCAACCGATTGGCTTTCACGCCTCGCGGAACTTGCGGGGGAAGTCGGAGACAGTGCGACGGGAGAGGTGCTGGATCCCATTCCAACGATTCGCGTGCTTGAGGGAATCCCTCCAAAAAATCCGAAAGTCGATCGCGAAAAATCGGCTTTCCTAAATGCGATGCAGAATTCCGCGACCAGCTTGTGTGAGCAAATTGCGGGCGCGGACTCTCATGCGGAAGTCCTTCGTAAGGCGTACTACTTCAGCACCTGCGACCCGATGGTGCGTGACTACCTGATGTGGCCGCTTTATGCGACCGCATCGAAAGTCCGCGAACCATTCGGGCCATACTTCGAACTCTGGCGACACCGGGTGAAGTACCGCATCTTCAATGACAAGCAGATCGATTTCTATCTGCCACGAATGGCGTGAAGCTGCGAGCCGATACGTCGCTTTCTCAGGGCCAATCACTTATTGAGCTTGGGTGATTTAGCCGCCGTGCGATAGCACCGGTTCTCCTAGGAAACCGGGCCTATCGGCCTGCGGCTAATTGGTGCAGTTTGAAATAGTGCTTTGCCCTGGTTGCTTTCTCTGGCCGTTGCACTTGGCCGACCGATTTGAGTTAGACTACCCGCTGACCGTCTAGTTCTCCCGTGGAGCCGATTCATGCTTTCGATGCGTGCCGTCTTGTCGCTATTGTGTTTGTTCGCCGTTGGTTCGACTTGCCGCGCGGACGATCAGAAACCGAACATCGTTTTCATCTTTGCTGACGACCAGTGTTTTGACACGATCAATGCTCTTGGAAACAAAGAAATCGAGACGCCAAACTTGGATTCGCTTGCTCGGCGTGGAACCACTTTCACGCATGCGTACAACATGGGTTCTTGGAGCGGTGCGGTTTGCGTCGCTAGCCGTACGATGCTGAATTCAGGACGCTTTGTTTGGAATGCCAATGCGATCCACAACACATCCGCAAAGGAGCAGAGTGAAGGACGGTGGTGGAGTGAGTACATGAAGAAAGCCGGCTACCGGACTTACATGACCGGAAAATGGCACTGCAAAGCCGATGCGAACAAGTCATTTGACGTGGCTAAAGACATCCGCCCTGGAATGCCCAATCAAACACCCGCAGGTTACAACCGCCCCACGGCACCTGGCGTGGATACTTGGTCACCGTCGGATCCGAAGTTCGATGGGTTTTGGAAAGGAGGCACGCACTGGAGTGAGGTGGTTGCGAATCACTCAGCGGAGTTCTTAAGTGAAGCAAAGGACCGCGATGATCCGTTTTTCATGTACCTTGCTTTCAACGCTCCGCATGATCCGCGACAGTCGCCAGCTGAGTATGTTGCGAAGTATCCGCTTGAGAATGTATTGCTGCCTGAGAACTTTCAGTCGATGTATCCCTACGCCGAAGAGATGGGGGCGGGGAAAAAGCTGCGTGACGAAAAGCTCGCACCGTTTCCGCGGACGCCTCACGCTGTCAAAGTTCATCGCCAAGAGTACTACGCGATCATCACGCATATGGACGAAATGATCGGGCGCATCCTTGCTTCACTCGAAGCGACGGGCAAAGCTGACAATACTTGGATTTTCTTTACCGCAGATCACGGCTTGGCCGTTGGCCAGCATGGACTATTGGGAAAACAAAACCTCTACGACCACAGTGTCCGCGTTCCGTTTATGGTCGTGGGACCCAAAGTAGAAGCGGGCAAGAAAATCAGCGAACCGATTTATCTGCAGGATGTGATGCCGACATCGCTGGAGCTGGCAGGAATGAAGAAACCCGAGCATGTAGAATTCAATTCTTTGCTGCCGCTATTGGCCGGCGGCGAAAGTCCGTACAAGAATATCTACGGGGCGTATCTGGGAAAGCAGCGAAGCATACGCACCGATGAATACAAACTGATAGCCTACCCCAATGCAAATAAGCTGCGTCTTTACGACGTCAGGAACGATCCACTGGAGATAAAGGATCTTGCCAACGATCCGGCAAGCGAAGCGATCAAGGGAGAATTGTTCGCACAACTACAGAGCTTGCAAGCGGCAATGAATGACGATCTTGACCTGAGTGCGCTGGCACCTGATTCAGCGTTGATTCCGGCGATTGCAGAGTAACGATTCTCTACAGACGTTGGCGCTCTGCTTAAACCGGAGTGTCCGCTGAGTGCATGACCAAAGGAATGCCATCGACAGGAGCAGGCCGGACAGCTTGCTCGCGAGGCTGGTGGTTGATTCGGATCTGATCGAATTGGGCCAAGTTCGTTAAGAACAAATTGATCAAATTCGGGTCCCAGAATTTCCCCGAACCACCCTTCAGGATATCGGCTGCCTTTTCAGTGGACATGCCTTTGCGATAAGGACGATCGCTCGTCATTGCGTCAAAAGCATCGCACACTGCCAAGATACGTCCGTCGATGGGGATATTGTCGCCAACGAGTCCGTCCGGATAGCCTTTGCCATTGTAGTGTTCGTGGTGGTAAAGCACCCCGGGCAGAACGTCCTGAAGAGCTTCCAGTTCGTGCAATATTCGCCAACCGGCATCGGTGTGGGTTTCGATGATGGCACGTTCGTCGTCATCGAGTCGCCCCGGCTTTTGAAGCACCCCATCAGGAATCGCGATCTTGCCGACATCGTGAAGCAACCCGGTCAGATAGGTTCGGTCGGTGTCGCTGGCGGATTGGCCAGCAAGCTGGGCGAGACAGCGACCAAAGCTGGCGACCCGTTCGCTGTGACCGCAAGTGTATGGGTCGCGTGCTTCGACTGCGTTTACCAGAGCCCGCACGACCTCGGTAAACAGTTCTTCTTTTTGTCTTAGCAAACGCATGTTGTGAAGCTGAGCGGCTAGTTGATTCGTAGCCGTATCCATCAGCGATGCCTGGACCGTGGTGAACCCAAGCTGCGCCCATGGCACGTCTTCTTCTAAGTCAACTCTGTTGCAAGCGACGATCCAGCCATGGACTCGTCCTTCGCTGCGACACTGGACCATGACGAATTCATTCAAGTGCTCAGGGCCCGACTCGCCGGAATCCAGCAAGCCATTGCGTACGACGGTTTGCTGATCTGTTTCTTCTTTGTGCCTATCAATCAAGTCATTTAGTTCGTCGCGGCTCAAAATCGCTTCACCCGACCAGATAGGCTCGATGGTGCGTTGTTCTTGGTTGTCCGTGAAGACTCCGGCAATTGAGATTGCCCCCACGCCTTCAGCCAACGGCGTCAGCGAGGCAAGGACAAACTCGGTCAACTGGTTGCCGCTGGTGGGCAATTCCATCGATGAAGCGAGCGATCGAATCAAAGACAACTCTTCAAAATCGTTCACGACCTGCGCCGTCAACGAGTCAACTTCGGCATTTAGCTGACGCACTTCATGACGAGCAACAGCCAACTCCAGAACACTTTGACCGTGGCGGGCAATGCGCTGGGAATCAGCCGGGGTTGAATTCCAGAGAGCGATTCCGTCGGCAGGTAGTTTCAGGGCGATGTGCGCGGTGTCGCCATCCACCCTGACCTGTGCCACCGAATCATCTGCGTGGGCAGCCGCAACGGCTTGTTGTTGAGCGTCGCTCAGTTGACACGCATCGTCCACGGAGACAACACGCACATCGACGCCCAGTTCGCTTCCGAGTTTCTGGGCCAATGACTGGTCCAAATCAGCGGTGCCGTTGGCCGACACGTTATTCAATCGATAATCTTGACCTTCTATCATCCAACCGACGCTCCGCTGCTGACGATCGCGGCGTCGACAGCTTTGACAACGTTGCCGGGACTGAATGGTTTAGCAAAGAGTTCCGTCAACGCTAGAGATTCGACGGCTTCGGTGTTGGCCAATTCCAATTGTCGACCCGTCACCAGGAACAGAGGAATGACTGAGTTGATGCTGCGGATGTTTTGGCACAATTCGACGCCCGTCATATGCGGCATTTCTTGGTCGCTAACGACAGCCAAAAACTCGTCCGCTTGAAAAGTTTCCCATGCCAACTTGCCATCCGGGCAGGTCACAGGCGTGAATCCACAAGACTTGAACTTAAAGGATAAGACGCGTGCGAGACCGGGGTTATCTTCCGCGATCAGAATTTTCTTCATGCCCATGGTTGGCCTTTTCGTAATGTCTTGAATCGAAATTCGTTGATGCGGCGTTGCTAGACGCCGGCGGGAGCACTTACACGCTGGTGGGGGTCTGCGACGCGGTGTCATCAGCAACGGCAACGGGCGCGCCAACCGATTCGGAGCCACTCAGGCTGGCCTGATGCAATGCATCTTGCTCTTTGACCCAGGCCGTGAACTTTTCGACCAGCTCCGGCGAGTGAATGCCCTGACGGGCGCGGTCGGTGATGATCTCAACTGCTTCGCTCTGCGACTTGGCGCGTCGAAACGGTCGATCACTGGTCAAAGCGCTGTACACGTCGACAACACCGACGATCTGAGCTTTCAGAGGAATTTTGTCGCCCCGAAGACCATCGGGGTAACCCGTGCCATCGAAGTGCTCTTTGTGGTGCCGGATGATCGGCAACACGGGACGCAGTGGAGCCAAGGGGGCGCAGATATCACAACCAACACGAGGGTGCTGATGAAACAGGGCGCGTTCACGTGGTGTCAGCGGTCCAGTCTTCTCCAAAATCGAATCAGGAATCGCGATTTTGCCAACATTGTGCAAGATCGCTCCGAATCGCAACATTTTCAGCTCGCCCGAATCCAAGCCTAGTGCTTTGCCAAAATCGACCGCGTAATTGGCAACTTGTTCGACGTGACCGCTGCTGTAACCGTCCTTGCTGGCGACGGCGCGAGCCAGCGAGAGGGCGACGCTTTCAGCACCGATCATCTCGGCATTGCCTTTGTGCATTCGGGTGATTGATCGTAACCGCACATTCAATTCTGCACGGTTGATGGGCTTGCTTAAAAACTCATCCGCACCCGCGTCAACCGCTTCGTTGATCTCTTCGTTTGTTCCGGCAGTTGTCATGATGATGACGGGAATCGTGCGATACTGCATGTCGCTTTTCAAGGTGCGACATACTTGCAGTCCACTAACGCCATTGATCTGCGCATCGATCAAAATCGCGTGTGGCTCGGGGCGCATCATTGCTAATTCCAGAGCTTGCTTGCCGTCGGTAGCTTCGATGATCTCGTAATCGGCATCCGAAATGCCGTGACGCAGGAGCTTGCGAATGGTTGCGTTTCCATCGGCAATCAGAATCCGCATCCGCTGTGCTGAATCAGCTGCGGCTTGCGTAAAGGTTTCTGCGATGGCGTTGGGAAGCTCGTGTTCCAGTTGATTTGAGTCCATGTCCGTGTTCTTTCTGCAACCGGTAAAGGGGTAATCTAGGTGTGCGACCGCAACGCGTGAAATGTCAACTGGCGGCCGGATCTGACATATTTTCTAAGGTGGCTGTTTCTCTAAATGCCCATCAGCTCGGCAGTCGGTACTTCGACTTTGGTAACCATCGTTGGTTGGCTTGTTTCAACTTCTTCGCTAGCGACCGTCACGACGGGCAGCTTGACCGTAAACATGGTCCCTGTATCGACCACGCTTTCGACTTCGATCTTTCCGCCATGCAGCTCCGTCAAGTGCTTGATGATGGCAAGCCCCAAACCAGTGCCGATGCCCTGATCAGCAATTGCGGCTTGATAGTACGGCTCGAAGAGGTGCTCCAAGTGCTCTGCTGCGATGCCACGTCCCGTGTCACGCACGCTGATGCGGAATTCGTCGTCTCCGTCTGGTCGAATGCGGACAATGACGTTGCCGCCTTCGCTGTTGTATTTGATGGCGTTGGAAAGCAGGTTCAGCAAAATTTGTCGCAATCGAAGCGGGTCAGCAGTGACTTCGCTAAGTTGCGGATCCACTTGAGCGGTCACGCTCACACCAGCGTCCTTTGCACGTGGTGTGACCATCGACACACACTGGTCAACCAATTCGGTGAGAGCGACAGGCTGTGGTGCCAGTCGGATCATTCCTGCCTCGGCTTTGGCGTAGTCCAGAATGTCGTTGACCAAGGCCAGCAGGTGCTGTGCTGCTTCATCGATGTCTTCGACGAACTCGCGTTGGTCGCCCGTCAATTCCCCAGTACTTCCGTCCAACAGCGTTTCGCTGATCGCTGTGATGGTTGACAGCGGTGTGCGGACTTCATGAGATGTTTGGCGAAGTGCTTCGGCTCGCATCGCAACCAGCTGCTCTTCGATTTTGCTTTGCAGGACCCGTCGCTTCTCCTCTCGCTGAACTTGGTAGCTGGCGATCATTAAGCGGACCGTCAAGTACATCAATGCACCCAGTCCGGCCATATCGCGGATGCCATCGAACATTGGGCTCCAGTTAACAGGCTTTGCACCGTAATAGAGCTGGGCAAACATCGTTGCCGCTAGGATGGCGACGACAGCTGAGGCCAATCCAATCGCTTGGCGTTTGAAAAGCGCGAAAGCTGAGCCGACTGCGGCCAAATAGTACAAGATCAGCATCATTCGATCGCCAAAAGCAAACGAATGCATGCCAGCCATAAAGCCAACGGCCAAGGCAAAGATGAGAACTTCGCCGCTGAATAGTTTTGATAATGTGTTTTTGATTGAATTCATTGTCGCGCTCCGCGTGATTCCGATGCGAAGCGTAGATAAAGCCCACTTCGCCAATGAAACCTACAACGCGGTTAAGCTACGGCGACTTTTTTGACTACTACGCACATTGCCCACTGGGATACGGTTGCGCGTTCTTACGAATGCACCAATTGTGCAACCGACACGCATTGGGTGTCCGTAAACGGACAAAGGCGAAGATGCGACAGGAGTATGACATCCTGTTCGTTGCAACCGTTGCAGGCTGACCGCGTATTTTGGCGCTGCCAGCAAATCTGGTGCCCGCATGTGCATGCTGAATCAATGACAACTCGCCGGTGGCGGGTTTGGTAGACAACGCAACCAGATGTCTACCACTGAACATGCCAATGAATCTGCTACTGATCGCCGAACTGAGCTTTGTCAGCCGCGATCTTTTTCTTAAGAAGCTTCGCCCCCAGAGGATTAACCGGCAATACCGATTGGGTAGGTTTTGTGATTGGCTGACTGTTCTCTGCGATCGGCGTTAAAACCAAGCGAACAGGCGTGCCCCGTTCGGGAATTCGCTTGGTGAACGGCAAGTAGTCCAGGCTGCCTGCTTCAGCACTACTACGAGTATTCACGTCCAACATGGCTGTCGTGAAATTCGAAACGCAAATCATGTCACCACCGTCAGCTCGGTAGTATTCCTTTCCATCGACCGGATCTTTCCAAAAACCGCTTCCGCCGAATACCCACTCGGCATCCATCTGTTCGTCCTGTGTTCCGTTTTTCAAAACCCAAGTTCGCGCGTCAGCAACTTGGAACTTGCCTTTTGAATCGTTCCAACAGACCCAGACGCGAATCATATCGCCGCTGGGTGGAGCATACTCCGGACGAAACTTGACTGGCGATCCCGACTTTGCCCCGACAGCCAACAGTGCGGCGTGAAGTTCTTTGGAACGCGCCAGCGTCGCGACCGCGGACTCGTGTTCTTTGCTGCCGACGGGGCAAGCAAACATCTCCAGGGCGCCTTCTCGCATTGCGACATATCCATCGGCGTAAACACGCTTTTGCTTCCGATCGACCCAGACGTTATTTTTCTTGCTGACGGAATTTGCCGACGGCGGCGCTAGGAAGGATGCTCGCGCAATGTCATCACTTCCGATGTAGTTTTCCAAATATTCATCGACCGGTGTCTTTTCGGGTAGCTCGCCGGCCGCCCGCTTGGCCGCGTCCTCCGCCATCGCTTTGCCAAGAGCCGAAGTTTCGGCAGTGGCCGGATCATCGTCTGAGACAGGCGATTTGCTCGTGTCCTGAGCCTTTACGACAGCCCCCCACCCTCCGGTGGAGGTAATCAACAGAACGACGAAAAATCCCAAAAACGTGCGACTCAACTGAGGATTGATGGGAGCTCGACGATTCGACGAAAAAGTAACCATGGGAAGCCCGAAATATGAAGATACGGTGAATGCCTAGCATCCATGAAATCAGTGAGTAGATTAGCGGATTGATCTCCAGCTGCCATTAAGAATCTTGTCCTCGCAGGACAGTCTCACGCCCACAGTCTAAGTGGTTTGTTGACGCAGTGGCACGCTGTGGACAACGAATGTTCGCACGCCGATTTATTGTCCAAAGTCCATCCATGCCGACCGACCTTCAAGACGACGCTCATGAAGACTCGTTTAGCCACGAATTGCCAGGTAGCCGCAAAGTACCAGGCAGTCGCGAAAAATCTGGCGCCCCCGCGGAACGTGGATCATCTGACACCGAATCGCCACTGACAGAACCGTTGGCCGAGCCTTCGCTGAGTGCGTCGATGTTTTCATCTGACGCAAAAGACCAATGGAAGTCGTTGCGTAAGAAGGTTCGCTTGCGAGCGGAGAAACAGTCTGCCAAGAAAGTGCTGGGGCGCGCCGCGAAAGGTGGCAACGTCTATCGTTGGGGGATTGAATCTGCTACCCGAAAACCAATCGGCCAACTCGACGATGTTCTAAGCCGCTTGGCTTGTAACAAAAAGGTTGGCAAGAAACAAATCCAAGCGATCGATTGGACAGCCGAACTGGAGGCTGTCACCAACCAATCTTCGCTGGCAGATTTCTCGCCCGTGCAATGCAGTCGCGCGGTAATGTGGGCGGCAGCAATGCCTGCGCTGATCGATCATTTGGAATACCAAACCTGGTGGGATCTGCTTCAAGAGTTGACGGGATTTCGCGAAACAGTGATGGACCGCGAAGGTAGCGCAACACTTCCGCGTTTGATCGTCGCTGGCGAAATGGCACTGACCCTGGCTTGGCGGCTGGGAGACCTCCCCTCTTGCGCGCGGTTGCGAAAGGCAGCGATTGATTCCGTGGCTCGCTGGTGCGAGCATGAAGAAGATTCGATTGCGGCCACCATCGCTGGCGCAAAGAACGCGCGTTTGGGACTGGCGTCGTTGATACGTTGCCAGCGCATTATCCAGGCAACTACGAAGCAAAAGCAAACGAAGCAGCAGAAAAACGTTCGTGCAGACATCGCGACTTGGGTGGCTGCCTTGACCGCGAACAAGGGATCCTCCGCGCTGCTGGAATCATCTTTGAAACTCGCGATGAAAGATGACATCGTGAAGCATGGCTTGCTGGATGCGGCCGCTCAATGCGATCCCAGTTCGCTGGTGCCTGCCATGAACGCGGCGATCGGGAAAACGCAGACGGGCGGCCGACTGGTTTGGGAAATTTCCCTTCCCGAGACGATCCACCACTGCGAACAAGCCAAACTGATCGTGATGATGTGCGAATGGGATGTTTGCGCTGGAAAAATGAACATCGATTATTCTGGCGAGAACGTTCGACTGGAACTGCTTGGCAAAAAGCAGCCTGTCGTCTTTGGTGATTTGGAATCAAGTATTGAAATCGACGGTAACGACCAACGTCCGATCGGGCCTTGGGTTTCGACGTGCGAATTCACCGACGACGATGTTCATTTTGTGGAATTGGAACAGTCTTGGACGGGCGGCGTGATCTTACAACGCCAGTTTATGACGATCCGTGACGATCGGGCTGTGATGGTCGCAGATAGTGTGGTGCCACGAGACGAATCTCCGACGACGGGCAATCGTGTGATTCGGCACGCCAGCCGATTCCCAGTCGCTTATCAGACGAATGTCGATTTCGAGCAAGAAACACGCGAGTTGTTCCTGGGGCATAAACGCAATGAATCACTTGTCATTCCCCTCGCGGCCAACGAGTGGCGTGTCGGCATGACCGACGCAACGCTCAGATTGACCGACGATCATCATTTATTGCTGTCAGCCAACGGCAAAGACCGGCTTTGCAATCCCCTGTGGTTCGATTTTCAAAAATCTCGCTTCAAACGAAATCGAACTTGGCGTCAACTGACGGTCGCGGACGAACTTCGAGTCGTCGGACGTGAAGAAGCGGTGGGTTTCCGAATCCAGCTTGGTTCGGAACAATGGTTGTTGTATCGAAGCCTACAAGGATCCCGATGTCGCAGCGTCATGAGTAAACACTTGATCGCTGATTTCTTTGCCGGCCGATTCTATATGAACGACGGATCAGTCGAAGAGATTGTTTCGGTCGATGACGATGACGAAAACCAGTAGCAATCTTTTGCATTTCTAAGAAGGGTTGTTGCAAGTGAGGCCAATCACATGACAACCACTGAAATTCAACAACGCATCCGCGACAACTTTTTTGCCGTCACCGACGATGTTGCCGCCGCTGCAAAAAAGGCGGACAGATCGCCGGACGAAGTCAAGATCATCGGTGTCACAAAGTACGTTGACGCCGCAACCACCGCCGCGTTAGTGGATGCCGGATGTCATACCTTGGGGGAGAATCGACCACAGGTCATGTGGTCCAAGGCCGAATCGGCCGAACTAGCCGGCAAACCGATACAGTGGCACATGATCGGACATTTGCAACGCAACAAGCTGCGCCGGCTGATGCGTTTGGATCCCCTCATTCACTCGGTCGATAGCGTTCGCCTGTTCGATGCAATCTCCAAAGAGGCAGTGGCGAACGAAAAATCCATTGAGATTCTTCTGGAGGTGAACATCAGCGGGGACGAATCGAAGACGGGAATGTCGACAGATGAACTGCAGGCCATCCTAGAGAAATCGGATCGTTCAACCGTGCGAATCAACGGCCTGATGGCAATGGCTGGATTGGGAACCGATCAAGGGACCGCGCAAAAGCAGTTTGCGGCCGTTCGCCAGCTCCGGGACTCTCTTTCGTCATCAACGGGTAATCCGCTACCAGAACTTTCGATGGGTATGAGTGGTGACTTTGCCGAAGCGATTGCGGAGGGCGCGACGATGGTCCGAATCGGGTCTCGGCTCTTTGATGGAGTGCGTTAGTGGTCCAGCCCGCTATGATTGACTAGGATCAGCGCTCAAGCCATCCATTCCACTTTCAGCAGAAACTCTCACACGTGCCCAAAACTCGCTTTGTTCTCGTTGGCGGCTTCCTTGGTGCTGGCAAGACAACTCTCATTGGCGAAATTGCAAAACGCTATGTAGCTGCAGGCAAGTCGGTTGGTATTATCACCAACGACCAAGCTGCGGATCTTGTCGACACACACAACCTTCGTTCACAAGGATTCCAAGTGGGCGAAGTCGCGGGAGCTTGTTTTTGCTGCAGCTTCGACGATCTCGTTTCTACCGCAGATTCGCTGAGTGAAAAACAGGCACCCGATGTACTGCTAGCGGAGCCGGTTGGCAGTTGCACCGATTTGGTTGCTACCGTGGTCCTGCCATTGCAGCAACTTCTGGGCGAACGATTCGAGATGGCGCCGTTTGGGGTTCTGCTAAAACCTTCTCACGGCCGCAAGATACTCTCGCAAGACGCCGATGGGCCACTGAGCGGATTCTCCCCGCAAGCGGAGTATATCTTTCGCAAACAACTCGAAGAGGCGGACTACTTGATGATTGGTCGCAGCGATCAGCTTAGCGAACAGGAAATCAAATCACTTCGGGTCGCACTGAATCAAGTTGCAGCAGGAGTCCCTGTGATCACCGTCAGCCCCAAATCAGGCGACGGCGTCGATGAAGTGATCGGTTATCTGGAATCTCCCATGAAGGCAGGCCGACGTTTACTAGACATCGATTACGACACGTACGCCGATGGCGAAGCCGAACTGGGATGGGTGAATCTGACGTCGATCGTTATCTGTGACGAACCAGTGATCCTGGATCAAATCGCCTACGATGTCGTCCATCGGACTGCCGCACGAGTCGTCGCTGCACATGATGGTGCAATTGCTCACTTGAAGGCTTCTGTACTCGGAGGCGATTCACAAGCAGTGGCCAATGCAGTGAGCAACGAATCCGGTGTTGATATTGGGCTGACCAGTGGCAGGAGTGTTGAGGGCGAAATTCAAATTATCGTTAACGCACGCGTCGCGATCGATCCCGATGTACTGCGGGAAACGTGCGAGGACACTGTTCGCGAAGTCGCGAAATCCTACGGAGCAAAGGTGCAATCGCTTTCGGCTCATTCATTGCGACCAGGAAGGCCTACACCGACTCACCGCGTCCGGCAATAAGGCAGTGGACTGCAACTCATACCACATCAACTATCAACCAAAAGGCTCTGC
>CAYUGI010000028.1:0-41210 GCA_964444105.1 uncultured Pirellulaceae bacterium | reverse complement strand
GGGTTCACTTTCATCGACGGGTTCATTGACCAGACGAATGAACGTCTCCTCCAGCGAAGCTTGCTTGGACTCCAGGTGCAAAATAGAGACGCTCGCTTGACGCAATCGATCGATCAACTCGTCCAGGTGTACTTGTTCAGAACACGAAACCTTCAATGTCCACACATTGTCCGAAGGCCGGTGATCGAGGCCCAGAAGTTCGGACGCTTCACCGGTATGATCTGTTTTGATCATCGCAATGATGGCTTCTCGGGATAAATCACTGGGTGCTTTGAACCTCAACAATACTGGATTCGCCACCTCTTGCTGTGCCAGTTCATTGATTTTGCCAATCGCTTTGATCTCGCCTCGCGACATGATGGCGACGCGCGTGCAGACCAATTCGACTTCTTGCAGGATATGGCTGTTCAAGAAAATCGTTTTACCAGATTCGCTCAAGCGTTCGATGACCTTTCGAACCTCGTTACGTCCGACCGGGTCCAAGCCGTCTGTCGGTTCATCTAGAACCAGCAAACTGGGGTCATGCATCAAAGCTTGAGCAAGCCCTAAGCGTTGGTACATGCCTTTGCTGAACCGGCGAACAGATTCCTTGTCGCGACCTCGCAAGCCCACCAGTTCCAGTAATTCGTCGCTGCGGCGATTGATGTCACCGATGTCCATCCGGCTCATTCGCCCGTAGTAGCGAAGAGCTGACCGCGCGGTGTGGTGCCGATCGACACGCAGTGATTCAGGAAGATACCCCACGCGCTGACGTGCTTGAACGCTGCCTGCGGGGAGACCAAATAAGGATGCCGCACCACCGCTGGGACGAATGACACCCAACAGCGATTTGATGAGCGTCGTCTTGCCTGCTCCGTTGGGGCCTAGCAACCCAAAGACTTCACCTGCGCAAGCCTGCAGCGAAACACCACGCAAAGCGTGTACTTCGCGGCGGCGCCCCCAAGTCCATGTCCGATAAACTTTCCGCAGGTCGCGGACATCAACGATTGTCTGTGCCACTGCGCGATGAGCTTCAATGAATTAGGAAACGGACGGGAAGGATTCAGTTCCCTGATGATACCGTCCGGCTCGCCATCACAGCAGAGACCGCTAGACCGTCAACTTGGTCAACAGCAAGAAAACCAACCAAATCGACATGACTGCGATCAAACCTGCAGCCAAAAAACGATGGGCGGGATGCTCCCAGGTCGGTTGGACAACTTCCTTTTCATAGAGATGACGAAACTTCTCTCGTTGTTCTTCGGAATCAAAAACACCATCTTCAACCAGTTCGCTGATGCCAAACTGCAAAGAGTATTCGATGACTCCGAAGAGGCGATGAATGCGATCCCGTTGATCCACTCCGTGTGATTCAAAGTACCAAAGCTGGTTTCCAAATTTCAGCTCTGTTTCTTCCCGATCATCAACGCACTGTAATTCCAGCACAGCACTTCGATCGGGGCAGTAGCGAGCACGAGTGATAGCGCGGCTGCAATCGAGTCGCGCTTGTTTGATCGTTGCTTTAGAATAGCGTCGTGTCTGAGTCTCGGCGTTCACCGTTTGTCTCCAAAGTCCGCTGGGATTCCGTCCGCCTGGATTTTCAATCAGCCTGTCGAATCCCCAGTATTGCTGGTTTGGCTCTCCAAGTCACCACTGCAAGGGAGCGTTTTCGCCCCTTTCGCCGCAGATTCTTGGAGAGATTTTCCGGCTGCGTATTTTTACTGTCAATCGGCGCAGAACCGCCGTATCCTGATTCTTGCAGCAAGGTGACGCCCGTTCATGAATTTCGTTCATGAGGCTGCTGGACGCTGAGACGGTTTGAAAAAATCGACTTGGAGCAGTAGCTGGCGGACTCTGTTTTGCCGTCCGCCCACGAACAACTGCGTATTGCCAGGGTTTGGCAGGCGGCAGAACGGAGTCTGCCTGCTACATTCTCGTTTTAAAGGGCCGATGATGGCGCAGCTCGCCATGGATTGCGGCCAGCCGTATTTTCGTGATGAATCCCACTCCGTCCCTGGCGCTCTGTGATCGCCGATTTCAAGTCTGGCAACCGTTCATGTTGGAACGACGTTCATTGAAAGCACCTGTGACGTTGGGCGTGGTGCTGATCGTCTTGGTCGTGACATTCGCGGCGATCTGGATTGTGGCCAACTTCTTGGCTCTTGAGACAGAAATGTCTCGAACGGTCTTCTGGGTTTTTCTGACAATCGGATCGATCTTGCTGCTCAGCATTTTGGCAGGCGTGATCGCGTATTTGACGCTAACCGTAAAAGCCTTCCGGCTGAACCAACGCCAGTCGAACTTTATCGATTCGGTCACTCATGAACTGAAGAGCCCCATCGCTTCGCTAAAACTCTATCTGCAAACCATGACCCAGCGGGCTGTGGATGTTCAGCAGCAACAAGATTTTCATCGCATCATGCTGGAAGACGTTGAGCGTCTCGATTCACTGATTAATCACCTTTTAGATGTTGCCAGGATTGATCGCGGCGTCGACGTGTCCGATGTTGAACCAATTCGGCTGGACCAACTATTGCGTCAATGTGGTGACGCGGCGGCGATTCGCTACAAGCTGCCTGCAGATACGGTGACTGTCGATTCGCCGCCGGTGACGGTTGTCAGCCAGCTAATTCAGCTGGAGATTTTGTTTCGCAACTTGATCGACAATGCCGTGAAGTACGGCGGAACTCCGGCGAAGGTCGAAGTCCGCGTCGTCTTGTTCGCGACACAGCAGGTAATCGTTTCGGTCATCGACAATGGACCGGGGATTCCGCCCAATCAGCGCCGCAAAGTCTTCGGACGCTTTGTCAGGCTTGGGAACGAATTAGAACGCAGCACACCAGGAACGGGACTGGGGCTGTACTTGGTCCGTACGGTCAGCAAATCGATTGGCGGAAGCGTTCGGGTGCGAGATCGTCGAGAAACCGAGGGCGAGACAAGCACGGGTACCGAGTTCGAGGTGACCTTAAGCGGCGTCGTGCCAGACGAGCCAGTGATGGAAGCTCCGGTTGCAGATGAGGCGGCCATGAACCAAGACGACCCGTTAAGGCCTTCGGTTTCTCCTCCGGAACTAAACTAGCACCTTTGATTTCCGTCCCGTGGTACTTGGTCCGTCCGGCGAATCATTTTAGGATAGTCGGCGCGTCCAGTTTTCCTTCTATTTGTTTACGTCGATGAATCATTCAGCGCATCCGCACATCCTGGTGGTCGAAGACGAGCAGCATCTTGGTGTGGGTATCAAGTACAACCTGGAGGCCGAG
Organism: uncultured Pirellulaceae bacterium; assembly: GCA_964444105.1. GTDB lineage: Bacteria > Planctomycetota > Planctomycetia > Pirellulales > Pirellulaceae > K23-9. The sequence goes on along the minus strand of CAYUGI010000028.1, from coordinate 37,971 downwards.
AGCTTTCGAGTCACCTTGGTCGAGGACGGACCTACGGTATTGCGGTTGGTCGAATCCGCTCCCGACACCTATGACCTAATCGTTTTGGATTTGATGCTTCCGGGAATGAGCGGCTATACGGTGTGCGAGACCATTCGGGATGCGGGAATGACGATTCCGGTGCTGATGCTTTCAGCACGCACCTTGGCAGAAGACCGCACACGTGGTTTCAATGCGGGTGCGAACCAGTACATGAGCAAACCGTTCGAGTTGGACGAGTTGATCAGTCGCGTGAAGAATTTGTTGCAAACTTCATCACGTGAGTCCAAACCGGTCGCTCCTCGTCGAGAAGTCAACGAAGTTTCCGAGATCGAATTTGGGGCTGTTCAAGTGAATTTCGAGAATCATGAAGTGCGCGTCGGCGGTGTCCAAGTCCGAATGAGCACCAAAGAACTTCGGTTACTGAAGTACTTTGTCCAGAATCCCGACCGCGTTATTAACCGCAGCGAACTACTGGATAAGGTCTGGGAAGTATCGGGAAATCTGCAAACCAGGGCAGTCGACCAGTTCATCGCGAAACTTCGCAAATCCATTGAGCCGGATCCGCGATCGCCGATTCACTTGCTGACCATCCGTGACGCTGGCTACCGATTCATCTTGAATCCTGCGACACCAACCGACGATTCCGAGCCCAGCGACCATTCCGAGCCTAGCGACGATTCCGAGCCCAGCGAAACGTAGACGACTACGCTAAGAACTCGCGTCGGACGCGAGTCAGGTATTCCAGCAGTGGACGTGGCTGACCGCTGGCATCGATTAAGCCTGAATGGCTAAGCACATGCGGATCCGCATCGGACCATCCATCCCAGACGATGCCGTGGACGGTGTGCTTGGCCAAGAGCGTTCGAATCAGCGGAGCAGCCATGCGAAGTTGGTGATCCGATGGATTGGCGGTCATGCATTCGGAATGGAGCACTTCGGCTGGCGCCACCGCGGCTGAATCGACTCCGATACCACCGGGCATCCCCAGTTGAACCATCAGCGGCATTCCCAGGGTGGCCCAACGATCGATCATCAAGCCAAAATCAACGGCACTGCGCGGCAGTGTATGGTTGCCGACGTAGTTCATTCGCATGTCCAAGCCCAAACCCGCCATGCCAAGTCCGCTACGTGCGATCGCATCGGCAAAATGCATCGGCGAGATACCTTCGCGGCACTTTGCCAAGTATTCACCATACGGTTGATCGAACGTCATGATCGCCGGAGTGTTGGGATCGGAACGCCGAACGGTCTGCAAGATGCCCAATGCCAAACGCATGATTTGTTCGTCGTTTAGCTTCAACGGCCCTGGCGTGTTCAGGCCTGAAGCGCAGTTCCAAAGCTGAACCTGTCCGCGAAACTTGACAACTGTTTTTTCAACAAAGTTGATCACGCTATTCAAAAAGTCGTCAAAGTTATCTTCCAGCAGGTACAGCCAATGCGGCATTAGTTTTTCGCGAAAGTCCAATAGCGGGCCGCCGATGACACGAATTCCATTCTTCGCACACCATCCGATTGTCTGTTCGCACTCGTCATAGTCGTAGCGGCCCGCATCGGTTTCGATATTGGCCCAACTGAGCCGAACCGCTGCCGCGTTGAACGCATCGCGAAACTGCTTGGCGTGACCGGATTGCGGTGACGGAGGAACAACGGTGCCTGCGAGAAGCGTTCCGATCTGCGGTTCACGCTGCTTGCGGAAAGAGATCGATTGAACGGCATAGGATTCACCCAAATCCAAAATCGCTTCTTCAAGCAGTTTGATCGACTCCAAAGAAGCAGCGCACGAAGCTTGCGTGTCGGCTCGATTCTGGGTTGCATCGAGAAATCGCTCGGTGCCCATCCGAATCAATTCGCCAAATTTGTCGCTCAGGGTCAATCCGGCTCGCTGCCAAATGTCGGACTGAATCCGCGCACGATAGCAGCTGCCCCTTGCCAATTCCAACGGAAGCAAATGCGGCTGCTCAGTAGGACGCAAGCTGCATGTCGTCAGCGTTCGATAGCCCATTCCTTCGATAGGGCAGGCCAGTGAAAGCTTGCCCGACGAGTCGATGGCGCGCGTGATCGTCAGACGCGAACCGTCAAACTGACTGGTCGATTGCCAGGGTATCCCTTCGATTCCCGTGACATACGCATCCTTCCAAAGCGATTGACTAACAAAATCGCTGGCTTCAGGCGGGACATCGAAGTGAAATTGCCCCATGGCGTAGTTCTGGATACCGATAAACAATGATGAAACGAAACGGCTCGAAAGGCCCTGTAAGCTTAGTCGGTTTTGAGGCGGTCGGCGACCTGCCAGCGCACCAACACGAAAGCAACAACCGTGACGCCCCCGCTGAGCTTGCGAATTTTGCGGGCATGCAACCATTCCAACGAGATAGCTTGATGTACGAATTTGACGATGCTGGTGCCTTGCTCGCCACGAATCTGCCTTTGCCTAGGCAATCAGGAAAAGTCAGAGACGTTTATGACTTGGGCGAACAACTTCTGATCGTCAGCACCGATCGAATCAGTGCTTTCGACTACATTTTGCCCAGCGGAATCCCACACAAAGGGCGTTTGCTGACCGCGATGAGCACGTTCTGGTTCGACAAACTAGAGGTGCAGAACCACTTGGGGTCCACCGATGTCCCGGCGAACCTGTCCGCACAATTTGACACCGCCCCGCTGGAGGGACGCGTGATGGTTGTGGATAAGGCCCAAGTCGTGCCCTTTGAATGCGTCGTTCGCGGATACCTGGAAGGCAGCGGCCTGAGGGAGTACGAAGCGAATGGCCAAATCTGCGGAAACAAACTGCCAGCCGGATTGGTGCAGTGCGACAAGCTACCCGAGCCGATTTTCACACCCGCCACCAAAGCCGTCGAAGGCCACGACGAGAATGTGACGATCGGTCGGATGATTGCGGATTTGGGAAGCGAAATGGCTTTACAGCTTCGCGAAGCCAGCTTGCATATTTACCAAACCGCATCCCAATACGCGGCGACTCGAGGGATCTTGATTGCTGACACAAAATTTGAATTCGGCTTAGTCGGCAACAAAATGATTTTGGTCGATGAAGTGCTTACGCCCGATAGTTCGCGTTTTTGGTCCGCTGAGACGTATCAGCCAGGAAACGCTCAACCATCGTTCGACAAGCAATTCGTTCGCGAATGGCTTTCGCAATGTGGTTGGGATAAGCAGAGCGACCCGCCGAAACTGCCTGCGGATATTGTTGAACAAACCGCAGCGAAGTACTGCGAAGCCTATCGCCGAATTACCGGCGAAGAATTCGTGATCTAAAACGCGAGTGCAAAGACTCTCTATGCAAGGCGGCAGTGCCGCAGAATCTCTTCGGCCTCTGCCGCATAGCCTGCATAGAACGGTCCAAATTCAGCGTACTTAGCACTCGCTTTGTCGAATCGCATTTTGTAGACGATCTCTTTCAGGTACTCAGGGTTTCTTCCCCAGAGCGTCACCATCCACTCCCAATCGTCCAAACCAACGCCAACAGAAATCAACTGCGAGACTTTGCCGGCAAATGCAATTCCGCTCTGCGCGTGTTCGGCCATCAGTGAATTGCGTTCGCTGAAAGGTTCCATGAACCAGTTTGCACCGGGAACGCGAATTTTGTTCATTGGGTAAAAACAAGCCGCGGGCCACTTTGGAAACTCTGGCTGCAGACGCTGCTGATTCATCATCGGCAGTCGTTTTTCGTAGGCGGCCACTTTCGCAGCTAGCTCTGGCGAATCAGGATCGCTTCCACCCGCGATCAATCGCTGGCGAAATCGATCCAACGTGGGAACGTATTCGCTGACTTCGCTCATGGATACAAATGACCAAGTAGCCTCGATGTACTGTCCCAGTCCTGGGGCCATCAACGCTTGGTGAACGGCATCGACTTTTGCCGGATCGGGGTCCATCACCATCGTGCAAAAATCAGCGCGGTGCCCACTGGTCCAATAAGCGGCCAACCGTTCAGGGACGTCGGTGCCTTCGGGGTGAAGCGCAGCTTGGAATTGTCGCTTCGCATCTTCGGTTAGTGACTGCGTCAGCACTTCGCGGCGGAAACGATAAAAGAAGTGAGCACAGTGCCACCCGGTCACCGGAACCACTGAGGGTTCAGGCAGGGACTGCGAATGGGAATGTGGCCGCGAAGGTCGGCCGGATTGAGGCGTGTTCATAGAGAGTGTCGTGTTGTCAGCTGGTGAATTATTTGAATCGTGTCGCACCACCATTATCGTAAAGCCCCAACAGGGATTCGCGAAGGCAACCACAATTGCGAGGCAGACAGGTGGATCTCGCGCAAGGCAATGCGGAAGCGAACTTTCCAGACTTTATTCTCCCTCCGGGAGAGTCGGACGCAGTAGCGGCCGGAGAGGGCAATTCGTATTGAAAATGAATATCGTCGGCTATCCGGATTAGCCCTCATCCTCGCTGAGGCTCGACTCTCCCAGAAGGAGAGTAAAACTCAATAGACAGGCACACCGAAGCACAAGAATCCGCTGCGGCTTTTCACGTTGGGGTTGTGCCGTTTGAGCAAGCAGGAGCAATGGCAAAAAGGCTGTGGACTGAATCGGCAAAAAACAGGGTTTGCGTTGCGGCTGCCGGCATTTCGTCCCGGGTAACGACACCCAAACGGTCCATTCGTCCGTCAAGCCGCAAAAACACTCGTGTTTTGCCTGGCGAGATTGGTCTGGCGACACGCAAATTGCGCCGAGTAGTTTTAGGGCAGTTGCTTGGTAAGTCGTGGCAACGATCGAGAGTGTCGCCAGCCGGCTAGAGCGAAGTACACAATACAACGATTGGACTGATCCCCCGATCGAAACGCCAATTGTTCAGATTGCTAGCCAAAGCCGACGAATGAAGAACATAGACGACAGCAAGGGTGCTGTCGGATGACCACAAGGAAGTCTCATGAATCTTGCTCGCCGCCGTTTTGTTGCCCTTCTTGGATCTCTGACTGCCACAGCGGCGGTTTCTCCCTTTGCCTCGGCGGCAAAACCTGCAGGTCTCTCCGAGCCGGTCCACCGCGTCGCGACTGCGTCGCCGATCAAACCAGCGGAAGTCATGTCGGTGAATCCGCTTGACCAAGCATTGGACATCGCGCGCCGAGGCCTTCAAAGCTGTCAGTCGCAAGTCGAAGACTACACCGCATTGATGATTATGCGTGAACGCGTTGGCGGTGAACTGGGTGCGCACAGCTACATCGCTGCGAAGATCCGAAATCGCAAAGTCGTCAATGGTCGGGTCGTAAGACCGCTAAGTGTTTACTTGAACTTCCTAAGACCGTCTTCTGTGAAGGGACGTGAAGTGATTTACGTCGAAGGAAAGAACGACGGCAACATCATCGCACACGAAGGCGGATTCAAAGGACGCTACCTGCCAACAGTTCGCGTGAAACCAGACAGCATGCTGGCAATGCGTGGGCAACGCTATCCAATGACAGAAATTGGTGTTGAGAACCTGATCGTCAAGCTGATCGAACGGGGCGAGAAAGCGAAGCAGTACCCTGATGTAAAATGTGACTTTCGTAAAAACGCAAAACTGAAAGATCGCGTCTGCACTGTATTTGAGCTGACGCAGCCGACCAAAAACCCGGGTTCAGAATTCCACCAGGCACAGATTTTCATCGACGACGCGCTGAATGTACCGATTCGCTACATCGCATACGACTGGCCGCAAACCTCTGGCGCGAAGCCACAGATCATCGAAGAATACAACTACATGAATCTGAAAGTGAACGTTGGCTTGACCGACGCAGACTTCGACCCGGAAAACCCGAAGTACAACTTCTAGATACGCGTTCGCTTGTTGAGATCGCTATCGCTTTGGTCGCGGCATCCGAAACACGCTGCTAGTCTTGCTATCGGAAATGCTTCGGGTGCGAACGTATTTGTCTCCGCCCAGCCGTCCGATCAAATCAAGTTGCTCGGCATCGATCGTGCCATCGGGTGTCAGCACGTCGTCGCGTATGTGAATACCGATGATGTTCCCAATGACCAAGTTGGCCCCTCCAGGTCCCACTCCAAGTTGCATCGTGGTGTGAAGTTCACATTCGAATGTTGCGACGGCGTTAGCGACACGCGGCGGCGAGATATGCTCGCAGTCCCCTTTGTCGACCTCCGCCATTTGGAACTCGTCCTCGTCAACCAGATAGTTCGCGGCCGTTTGATTCATGGCCGCGGCGTCTTCATGCGAAACCAAATTCACTGCGAATTGCCCGACCTGCTGAATGTTCGCCAGAGTGTCCTTGGGAGCGCCATCACGCTGATTAGCTGGACAAAACACAATCGTGGGCGGATTGGCACCAACGCCATTGAAGAAACTAAAGGGAGCCAGATTGGCGACACCGTTTTTGGAAACCGTCGATACCCAGGCGATTGGACGCGGTGAAATCAACTGCACCATCGTCTGATAGAGATCGCGGACCGACGCTTCGCGGGGGTCGATCTTCATTTGCAATCACTCTGTTTCAAAAAACCTACGTTGACGTGCTCAAGCAATCGATAGCAAGTCGATAATCGTCCCATGGACAGGTTTGGTGCACGCGACACAAAAACGCGGGTGCCAGTCGTCCATTGCTGTTCCGTCATAGGCAGTTAATTGAGCGCCCGACTCTCTGGCAATCACCGTGCCGGCAGCTGAATCCCAAGGCGAAACATTCGTGGCCCAATAGGCGTCCAGTCGTCCGTCCGCGACGTAGCACATGTTAAGGGCGCAGGACCCAAGACGCCGCAGCGAGCGACAATGCTCCAGCACATTCACAAAACGCGTTACTTCGGGCGCCTCTTTCTTGACGCCCGCAGGAAAGCTGCAAGCGACCAATGCGTGTGATAGATCATTGCAATCACTGGCCTTCATGGCACGACCGTTGACCGTCGCCCCCATGCCGTCAACCGCTGAAAACATCTCGTCGGTGACGGGATCGTAAACTACACCAAGTCGCATTTTTCCTGCCGCGTACAAACCGATCGAAACCGCGAAACTCTGTAGACGGTGAACGTAGTTGACGGTCCCATCAAGCGGATCGACGACCCAACATGGCGGAGCATCGGCGTCACCATTGCGGACCGCGTCAGGAGGATCATTCTCACCCTCCTCCTCACCAACGAAAGCGTAGTCAGGATAGGCCGTTTCCAGCAGATCACGAATCGCTTTCTGGGATGCCAAGTCGGCATCGGTAACCAGATCCTTGGGTGCCTTTTCACTCACGACGAAATTCTGACGCCGCGACATCAATTCGTGAGCGCCAGCTTTGGCGGCCTGAATCGCAATCTCTAAGTGGGACTCATTCATTCTCGGACTCAAGTCCTCGGAGTTCTTCCAACCACAGGCGGATGTCGTTGTCGTATTCCGTTGCCATATCCGTCATGATGAGCTGGCGGTGGAATTCTGCGGCGCCATGTTCGTGCTCAGCGGCCTCAGCCGTTGGGAATCGTTTGTTAGGGTCTGGTGCGATCAATCCCAATATCAGATTCATCAAAATCTGATTGTCCAGCAGTTCTTCGGGCAATACTTCATGAAGTCGCTTTGGAAGCTCACGTTTGGCTTTCAACAGTTCACGCAGGCTATCAAGGCCAGCGAACACGTTCTGCCCGCTTAGCAATTCGATTAGCACATATCCAAGACTTGCCAAATCGCTCTGAGGTGTCGAAGTATTCGCCTCTAAAACTTCCGGCGGAGCATAGATGGGTGTGCACTCACGTTCACGCGGGGGATCTTTGTATTTGAACGCCGACCCCATGTCGATCAATTTCGCATGGCCGGAACGCTTCAGCATGATGTTCGCCGGCTTCACATCGCCGTGGACGATTCCTTCACGATGCAACGCCGCCAGAGCCGCCAGACATTCACGAACGATCGCGACAGCCACTCCCGCTTTGAAACGCGAGTTGTCGACGCCTTCGGTAATGATCACTTCGTTGATGTAATTCCAGCGAACTTCTGGCAAGTTTTCGTGCAACAACTGCAGACACTGAGGAGCGACTAACTGGCGTAAATCGTAGCCATCGACCCATTCCATCATCATGATGCGAATGCGATCACGTTCAAAGAAGTTCTGCACGTCCAACAAGTTGTCGTGCTGAATCAATGCTACTTGGGACGCGATCTCAGCAACGCGGCCCATCGCATCTTCGTAAGCTCGGCGATCGGCGAACCGTTCGGGAGAGAAAACCTTCATGGCAACGGGAACCGTAAAACCATCTGTTCCTCGATACTCCGTTAAGTAAACCTCTCCCTGTCCACCGCGACCGAGCATCCGAATCAAATGATGGTGGCCAGTCCATGACACCTTCATGCTGCGGGTCAACTCGTCGTAGCGTTCAACCAACTCACTATCGTGCTTACGCCCCGCCGAGCCCTGTGGAGTCAGGGTGGGGTGCGGTTCAAAGTGTGTGGTGGATTGCATCATTCTGATCCCTCTGTATCGTCCGTGATCATTTGAAAAGGCAAATAGCTAGTACAAGTACTTGCCTGTCTGCGGTCGAATATCGATTCGAGTCTAGTAACCGGCCAGACAAGACCGGTCATAAAAGACCAATCATTTATCGAGTCGACATTAGTGACTGACGCGTCCTGCGCGTGTCGCGTTCCCTCTGCCCTGGTAGAACGCAAGATTTTGTCCGCCGTCCATTGTGACCTCCTGTGAACAAATGAACCATTGGGTTTTCGATGATCTACGCCGAACTGGTGCATAGCCCTGCAGCCTGCCGCTAAGACCTGCTACCGCAGTCAATTACGGCCTTAGGTCATAACAGCTGATACCGTCACGCAATCGAACGACGAGAAGCCCCTCGCTGAATGCCGGAGTGCAACATCCTAATGGCCCAGACTTGATCGCTTCGGTTTGCCAGATTTTCTCCGACTTCGCTTGAAAGTCTGGTTCGTCGCCGCTTTCGTCCAACTTCAAAAATCGGCGCAGATCCTCACTGCGAATCAATCTTCCCCGTGAATCGATTTCCGCGTCATAGTGTTGCTGGAATTTATCCGCGTTAGCATCGAATGCCAAAATGCCTTCCCATCCGTAGAAAATTTGGTCGCCGACACCGATCAGCGACGTGTATTTGGGCGTCGAAATTTTGAGCGTTGTTTGCCATACCGACTTCCCATCGGCGAGACGAATTTTGGCCACCCGTTTTTCACCTTGGACGAACACATGTTCGCCGCGGACCACCGGCGTGGAACCAGAATCCGCAGCTCGCTGAAATTGCCAAGCTTTTTCCGGCGCCTTTCCAAGGGCTGACGCATCAAGCGTGAAAGCAGACAGTCCGCTTTTGCGTGAAGAGCCGTAAGTTAGCAATCGGTTTCCCGAAACAATCGGTGTCGAAGAGCCTGCGCCCGATTTGATTTCCCAAAGTTTGGTTCCGTCTTCGATTCGATATGCTTCGGTTCGTCCTCCCGATGTGTTGCTGATCGCAACGGTGCCTAAGTCTGTTTTCCAGAGCACCGGGCTGCTGTGCGATTGGTAGTCCTCGTCGCCATCACCCTTCCATCTGATTTCCCCATCGTCCGTGTTCAGCGCGAACAGTGCGCCGCAAGCAACGATTGCTGCTTTACCATCGACTGCGAACGAACTGGCGAAAAACTCGTCACGAAAATCTCCCGGCAACTGCTGGCTCCAAATCATCTGCCCGGTCGATGCATCAAAACACTGTGCCGTCCGCGCGGGAGTCAAGATGAAGACCTTTCCATCATGCACGCAGGGAGTACTGGATTGCGTGAATCGCGTGTAAACCGTCTCCTCGCTGTGATCCCAGATCACTTCTCCCGACTGTAAATTCATGCACACGAGACGTTGATCAAACCGAAACGCCTTTGCGCGTCGTTCGTTTTCGTCGCGTCGTTTGACTTCGTACTCCTTGTATTCCTCGTCTGACATCGTTCGTTTGCTGGGCGACAACCACGGGTATTTCGCTTCGCCCAAATCAGCACCTTCGTTTTTCGTTTTGGTATGTGAATAAGCGAACACATGGTCGCCCACAATCACCGGCGAACTCCAACCGCCCGAGGTACCACCGGCAAACGAGTCGATTTTCCATCTTGGCGTTAGACCTTCACTGGGCAATTGAGTGACAAGCGGCCCCGAGTCGATGAAACCGGTGCGCTGCGGCCCTCGCCATTGCGGCCAGTCTGCCAGAGCATCGTGTTGACTGACCAAGGCAACCAAAGTCGCAAGCACGACGGATTGGGCATGACCTGCCCAGGCACTGTGAGTCCATAAAGAAACGGTCATCGAGAAGTCTCGCTAAGCTAGAAAAATCGGTTTATCGCCGCGTGATGCGTAGTCCAATCGGATTGTAACGTACCCGTCACTCCGCTATGGCGTTGTCCAAGCGGGCGGGTATTCGAACGAGCATGCATGCGTGCGACAAAAACGGCCTCGATTGGAGGCCTGGGTAGACAGCGCAACCACGCATATAGAATTAGGTACGATGTAGCCCTGGAGAGTCGTTCTTCTGGCTCATCCTGCCCATTCAATCAAAAGCCAGGCCTACTTTGAGGTTTTCCATGAGCGTGTTTCGATTGTGCCTTCCGGTGACGTGCGTGTTTCTGACACTTGCGGCCTCCTGCGTAGTAATCCCCGCGTCCATGGCCCACGGACAGGATTTGCCTCCCGAATTGATGCCCACCGCGGCCCCGTTCGTTAGCACCGGCGCCGAGCATGTGCCGGCCGATGCGATCATCGTTTCGCGGATGAATGTTCCGCACTTCTTCAAAACACCGGGTTTGGATTGGCTACCGCTGGAAGTTGCCCAAGCCTGGAGCGAATCGAAGTTGGGTCTGAATCCAATGGACATTCTTGAGATCAAATCCGTAATGGGAATGCCCACGGGCCCTGGCCAACAGTCGACCGGGATCTTGATCACGCTGGCCGAAGACTATGACCCGTCCAAAATTTCGGCGGAATTGCTCGGCAACCCGCCGACTGAAACAATCGCTGGCAGGACGGTACACATCGTCGCGGGAGCCAAACCAACGCTTTATCTGGCAACCCTTTCGCCCAAAAAGTATCTGTTGGCCAATCGCAATATGTTGGAACCGATGCTCCAGGCCAGCGGCGAGGGCCCCATCGGCGACTTGATTCGCCAGAACGCAATGGGTGACAGCGGTTCTCAGTCAGCCATTGTCATGGAACCGCTGCGACCGCTGTTGGCTTCCATGCTTGAAAATGCCCGCGAAGAGATTCCACCTGAGTTCGCCGATCTGCTCCAGTTGCCCGAATTGGTGAATGCGATTTTGACGAACACATCCACTGATGGTCAGTCACACACGATGGGCGTCGAACTGCTTTGCAAAGACGAAGAAGCCGCCACTCAAGTTCGTCAAATACTAGAGCGATCAATCAAAGTAGGTCGCGCACAGCTGATTGCCGCTGCGTCGCAGAACATTCGTGGCGAAGGTCGCATGCCGGCCGCACAATTGGCTTACCTAACACGAATCGCGAATTTCATTGTTGGGAAGATCCGCCCTGTGCAGGAAAACGATCGCGTTGTTGTTCGCGTCACGGCGGACATTCCGCTGGCGACCTCCGGCGTACTAGTCGGACTTTTGCTGCCCGCCGTGCAAGCTGCCCGCGAAGCGGCGCGGCGGATGACGGCGTCGAATCACATGAAACAAATCGGGTTGGGCGTACACAATTACCACGCTGCCTATAAGAAAATGCCTGGCCCGATTCGGGACAAAAAGGGCAAGGCGTTACTCAGCTGGCGTGTGGCCATTTTGCCGTTCATCGAAGAGCAAGCTCTTTACGAACGATTTCACTTGGACGAACCTTGGGATAGCGACCACAACATTCAACTAGTCGACGAAATTGGCGACGTGTTTTCCGACCCAAGCTTGCCGTTACCAAAAGGCCAGACGGTGTTCCGAATGATGGCGGGTGAGAAGGTCGGGGTAAAACTGGAAGGGGAAACTCGTTTCCGGGACTTCCTGGACGGACTTTCCAATACCATCATGTGCATGGAAGTTTCGCCGGACCACGCGGTCGTTTGGAGTAATCCCGAACCCTTCCAACCCAACATGGAAAACCCCAATGCTGACATGGGCAAAGCGCACCCAGGTGGTTGTCACGTACTGATGTATGACGGCGCCGTGGTATTCTTCACGCACTCGGTGGATAGCGATCTCTTTCGCGGGATGCTAACACGTGCTGGTGGCGAAGTTGTCAACTTCTGACAGTAAGCCCCAAGTGTCGCCTGCCAAAGATCATCACCAAACCGTTGGGTAAAGAAGCGATATCCTAAGAATCGACCGGCGCCTGTTGGGACTGCGTTGCATATGCAGGGCGAGTGCCGCTGATGATTGCGATTCCGGCAGCTAGTGAAGCCAGTGCGATCACAAGCCAAACACTCCGTGCGGCTGGCTTTCCAAAACGATCTGTCACCATGGCAATCGTGCGTAGTCGATAGGGCGCGTCCCACGGCCCAACCGATATTCCTGTTGCGACACAGGCGAAGAAAATCGCTAACAGGCCAACGAAAATTTCGTCGTAGTTCAAAATGTCACTCAGCTACTTTCTGGGATTCACATTCAGTTCAAACGTCTGATTGACGCATCCGCCTGCGGATCGCGCGGATCTGCATGCGGGCACCTTCGATATCGGGACAAATTTGCAGGCACCGCTCCAAAGCGTTGATCGCTCCGGAGTAGTCTTCTTGCATCACCAGGCATCGCGAAAGACCCTGCCAGGCTGGATAGTGAAAGCGACAATGCCACAAGCAAGCGCTATAAGCTGCTTCTGCCTGCGAGTAATTCTCTAAGCCATGCCAACAGACCGCAAGCTGATGGTACGCCTCGGCATAGAACGGAGCATTATCGACCAAGATCATCGTCGGGGCCAACGCGGCAGCGTATTCTCCGCCGTCGTTCAGATGCATGACCTTGAGCAATTGTTGATGGTGAAGCGGTGCGGCTTCACGAACAAGCAAGGCACGGAAAGAATCGTCTGCGGCAAGTCGCACGCCACGATCGTCATCGCACAGCGCCCGTCCGAGCGATTCAACGCTGCTTCGATCACCCAGCATGCCCAATGCCATTGCAGCAGCCCGCCGCATCTCCACATCGGCTCGCCCGAGCAGTGTCATCAGCGTTGGCCGCGAATAGTACTCGTCAACTTCTGTTGCAAACCGAGGAGCGTCTGCCGAATCCAGATAACGTCGATAGGCGGCAGTCAGACGTGTGGTACGCAAAAGAGGTGAAGTCACAGGATGTTCCGTCGATTTGATAAGGTTTCCGTTCGCGTCGCGTGCATCCTAGAAGGCAACTTGCGATCGGCAACTGTTGTGAGTCGAAGATGTGAAATGGCTGCAAACCGACTGAGGGACTTTTTCGCCTCGTTTTTGCTGTCTGGGCCGAGTCTAATTGGGGCATTGACCAAGAGCAACCAATCGCTGCCATCAAACAATCTGTCAGGCAAGACGATAAGCTGCACGCCAGTAGCTCAGAGCAAGCGGCCACTAAGCTCAGAGCAAGCCACCAACAGGCTCAGAGCAACGAAAACGAACCGGACTTTGCGGCGACTCTTATCACCATTGGGAAACAAGATGCCCCACAAGATCCTCCTATCCCTCCCAGACCCACTGCGTTGCGAGATGCGACACACGGCTCGATCGCGACACTTTGCCACGAGGCATGGGCAGCGTTTTTGTGTCGTCTTTTTTCTGGTGTTAAGTGCTTTTTGCTGGACACCGAATGTTAAAGGCGATGAATTTCGCAGCAAAGATCGCTTTTTCAAACAGCTCGCTCAACCGGTTGCACTCGTCTTGGAGGGCAAACCGTTTCGCGAAACAATCCTGAAAGTGGCTCAGCAAAGCGGCGTCAATATTTGGATAGATCGATACGTTGATCCATCCCGTTTGGTTGCCCCAGGACAGTTAGGGCCCAACGTCTATTTGGCTTTGGCGAAAGTCGCCGCCCAGCAAGACTGCGTCATCATGCCGGTCGCAAACGTAGTACTGATCGGTCGCCCCGCATGGGTGGATGCAACCGCCGCAGGGCTACTGCCCACAGCCAAGACGACAGCAAAAATCAATCTGGACTGGCAACAACTGACGACGCCCCGCGACGCCCTTTCGATAACGACAGGAAAGCAGCCTGCGCAAACACTGGCTTTGCCGCATGATCTTTGGCCAGCGGTTTCCTTCAAGGCCATCACTCGTCCGGTGGCAACGAACCTTGTCCTCTCGCAGTTTGGCCGGCGACTCAGTTCACCGAACCAAATCGACTTGTCCACGACAGTATCGTTGTCAAAACAAGCAGAACCTCAACTTCGCACCTACACCAACGATGCGTCGCTGGTTGCGGCAGCCAAATCGTTGTCGCCACCGCCAGTGCTGACGGCCAAGCAGCCGATTGCCGCGTTAAACCTGACCGCCCGGCAGCATCGATTGCTGACCAGTGCGTTGATGAATGAGATTGGTAAGAAGCATGTCGCTCCGCCGCAGAATATCGACGAACGCAAATTCGATAGTTTGAAGTTCGAAGACGCGAAGGTCGCCGATGTCCTTAACCAACTAGCTACGGTCGCGAAGATGAAATGCGTTTTCATGCCCGAGGCCCAAGAGATGAGTCAGCGTGTCGTTTCGCTGGAAGTGACCAACAAGACACTGCGTCAATTGATCGAGATTGTCGCTAAAAAAGGAGCCCTGCGAGTCCAGTGGAGCCAGGATGAATTTCAACTTGCCCCCAGAAGCCCTTAAAACCCAGAAGCCCGTCGCGTCAAAGCTCTCCTGGCTTTGGAAGGACCACCGCACTCCAACCTAGACGGTGGAACCTCATCGCCAATCATTGACTTTTGGCTGGTGTTCATTGGTAGATCATTGATCTGGTAGGAGCTATGATCTGCAACATGAATAAAAGCACCCAACCTAGATTGTTTGTTACTGCGATCGCGTTTGCATTGGTGATCACCGCTGCGTTGTCTGCGAATGCCCCAGCAGATCAACCACCCAACATCGTCATGATCATCTCAGACGATCAGGCCTGGACCGATTACGGGTTCATGGGGCATCCCACGATCAAGACGCCGCATCTGGACAAACTTGCGTCCGAAAGTGTGGTCTTTCGGCGGGGCTATGTCCCAACCGCTTTGTGCCGGCCTTCGTTGGTGACCCTACTGACGGGACATTATGCCTCCCGGCATGGCGTGACGGGAAATGATCCGTCACCGAAGTATGCCGAACGTGGCTCAGAAAAATACAAAGAACGTTGTGCTCAGTTGATTTCCTACTTGGACAAGTTTGAAACGGCTCCCGAGGCACTTGGCAAACTTGGATACCTTTCTCACCAGAGCGGCAAACTCTGGGAAGGCAGCTACCAAAATTGCGGGTTCACTCATGGCATGACACGAGGCTTCCCGAAACCGGGAGGTCGACACGGGGACGATGGACTGAACATTGGCCGCAAGGGCATGCAGCCGGTTCATGATTTCATTGATATGGCGGTCGCTGAAAAGAAGCCTTTCTTCATGTGGTACGCGCCGTTCCTACCACACACGCCGCACAATCCGCCGCCCCGATTGCTGGAGAAGTACGACACAGGAAAATTGCCCAAGACCGTTGCAACCTACTACGCCATGTGCGATTGGTTTGATGAAACTTGTGGTGAACTACTAAACAAAATCGATGATGTGGGACAGCGAGAAAACACGCTCGTTGTCTACGTCTGCGACAACGGCTGGATCCAAGACCCCGAGAGCAAGAAATACGCACCGAGATCAAAACAGACGCCTTATGAAGGCGGGATCCGAACGCCAATCATGTTTCGATGGCCGGCGAAATTCAAAGCCGCTGATCGGCAAGAATTGGCCAGCAGCATCGACATTTTCCCCACCATGCTGGCTGCAGCAGGGGCACCTATTCCCGAGGGATTGCCCGGCTTGAATCTGGTGCCGGCGATGACTGAAGCGGCGCTGATCAAGCGTGACACCGTTTTCGGCGAGAGCTTTGCGCACGACATCGCTGACATCGAAAACCCCGAAGCCTCGCTGCTCTTCCGTTGGGCGATTTCGGGTGACTACAAGCTGCTGCTGACTTATGATGGCGAAGTGAATCGCTACAAGACAACGCACCCGAGAAACGAGAAACGCCCCCAGTTGTTCAACTTGACCAAAGACCCTGCGGAAAAGGTAAACGTGGCAGCAGATCACCCAGAGGTCGTCAAAGCTTTGGCTGACAAAATCGAAGCCTGGTATCCCGTTAAGCAGCGCCAAGTGCTGACAACCTTTTAAGCGAATTCAGGCATCGTTTCGATGGAAGCATATATCGGAGAATTTGTCGGCACGTTCCTGCTGATACTGGTCGGAGGTGGCGTCAACGCAAACGCGGCTCTCTCGAAGACCAAGGGTTCAGGCGATTCGAATTGGAATCAAATTTCGGTTGGATGGGCCCTGGCGGTCTACGTCGGTGTTATCTGCAGCCAAGACGCCAGCGGCGCGCACTTGAACCCGGCGGTTACCATCGGGCTTGCCGCCGCCGGTGAGTTCAACTGGGCCCTGGTTTTGGGTTATTGCCTAGCACAGACACTGGGTGCGTTTGTTGGAGCGGTGCTCGTTTACATTTTTTACATTCAGCACTACGCCGTCACGGCTGATGGTGACACAAAACTGGGAACGTTCTGCACCGCTCCTGCAATCCGCGGCTACCTACACAATGTGATCAGCGAAGCCGTTGGAACCTTTGTGCTAGTTTTCGCCGTGTTGATGGCTAGTGGCGCAGAACTGATAGCTGAAGGTGGCTCGTCCGGAGCAAGCACGCAAATTGGCTTGGGCGCATTGGGAGCCCTGCCTGTTGCGTTGGTCGTCTTCGCGGTCGGAGTCGCGTTAGGAGGCACATCGGGATACGCAATCAATCCGGCTCGCGATTTTGCACCGCGACTCGCTCACGCACTTTTGCCGATTCCCAACAAGCGTGACAGTGATTGGGCTTACGCCTGGGTGCCGATTCTGGGACCTGTCTTGGGCGGCGTCGCAGCCGCCTTTCTGTATCGCTTGATCGAGTCGGTGAACTAACGCGCTGGCTGAAGTCGAATTGCTGGCAGCTAGCCGACCAAGCCAATCTGCAGAAGACAAAATCCAAGCACAGCAGCGACAGCAGCGGCCAGAACGCTTATCCGTATCGCCCGCTCTTTCGGCGTAAGCGGTACATCGATGGTTGCACCACTAGCGATGATGTTTGCGACAACTTCTGGCATTTCACGTGTAATGAATGCGAGTCCAGCTTCGTGGCCTCCATCAACTTTGCGTTGCCAAATCGTCTTAGCTGCGATGATGGTATCTTCGCCGGTATCGTCAGAATTCACGTGCAGACGCAGGCGAGCATCGGGCGGAATCTCAACCTGGGTCAAGATTTTGAGACCACCTTGCGAACAATCTTTTATCT
Organism: uncultured Pirellulaceae bacterium; assembly: GCA_964444105.1. GTDB lineage: Bacteria > Planctomycetota > Planctomycetia > Pirellulales > Pirellulaceae > K23-9. The sequence continues at coordinate 20,599 of CAYUGI010000028.1, read as the reverse complement.
CGACGTCGATCGTTTCTTCGCCCAATTCCCAGTCTAGCTTGGCGGTCTGGCCCCATCGCACCCGATCTTCGCGGCGACGGTTGATGACATTTTCGTGAGCCAAGATTTCAAGAACATCGTTCGGGATCGATTCAAGTAGTTGGACACCCAAGACAGACTTACCATCCACCCAAGGCTCAACTCGCCGAACGATTCCCGGGAAAACACCGTGCAATCGATCCGTTTTTAACTCGGTAAGAAACGCCTGTCCAACCGCAAACTTGCCGTCCGAAAGCATGCGAAGGCCACTTGGTGAGATATCGATGATGCTTCCTTGGACAGGCTCATCAAACTCGACAAAGGTATCGCAGTGAAGAGCTTGCTCGTCACAGGTTTTGTAACGACGCTCTCTACGAACGCATAGTGATTCTTCTTCGGCCATTGTTCAACTTGCCTGGAGGGGGGACGCTTTTTCTCTGTAGTCAGATAGCTCACGCAAACTCACCGCATCGGCGGCATGATGGCCGTCCGCCAAAAATGCTACGGAGAAGTCTGCCACTGACCATCTGTGCGGATTGTGCCAATTGCATCGAGCATGAAGCACGTTGTCGGGCAAGCTCGGCTATCATGTTTCTCTCGGCCAACAAAAAACTCCAGCGTCAAGTATGTTTTCTCCGTCTCGCAAATCCATGATGTTCCGATCGTCTACCTCGCTGTCAGCTGTGTTTGCATTGGCGTGCGGCAGTCTATTGACCTGTGGCATCACGATGACAAGCTGCCTAGCTGACGAAGTGATGCCTGATCCTGTTTCATTCCGGGATGATGTTCGCCCTATTTTGTCCAACCACTGCTTCGCTTGTCACGGGCCTGACGAAGAACACAACGAAGCCGGAGTTCGTTTGGATATCGCTGACGAAGTCGACTTGGACGAAGTGATTGCTCGAATCACTTCGACGGATCCTGACCTGGTAATGCCCCCACCCCAATTGAACAAACCGCTGAACGACAAACAGGTCGTGGCTTTGACGCGTTGGATCGAAGATGGGGCTCCCTACGAAAAACACTGGGCGTTCGTTCCGCCAACGAAAGTGGTTTTGCCTGTTGTTGAAGACGCGGATTGGGGACGGGAACCGCTGGATCGACTTGTGCTTGCAAGCCTTCAAAACAAAGGTCTTAAACCAAGTGCGTCAGCGGACAAACGCACATTGGTTCGCCGCTTGTATTTGGACCTCACGGGGTTGCCGCCGAAGCGCAAGGAGATCCACGAATTCCTAGCGGATAGTTCTCCCGATGCGTACAGAAATTTGGTTTCGCGTTTGTTGCAGCGTCCGGCATACGGCGAGCACATGGCCAGGTTTTGGTTGGACTTGGTGCGTTTTGCCGACACCAACGGCTTGCACCATGATCACTATCGAGAGATGACACCGTATCGCGATTGGGTCATCCGAGCGTTCAATCAAAACATGCCGATGGATCAGTTCTTGACCGATCAATTGGCCGGAGACCTTTACGCCACCCCCACCAACGACCAGTTGATTGCGTCGGGTTTCAACCGCCTGCATCTAATCATTGACCGCGGCACCGCGTTACCCGAAGAGAGTGCCTTTCGGAATGTCGTGGATCGTGTGTCGTCAGTGGGCACTGCGTTCTTGGGACTGACGATGCAATGCGCTGTTTGCCACGACCACAAATATGATCCGATCACGCAGAAAGACTTCTATCAGCTCTCCGCCTTTTTCAACAACTTCGACGGAGAACCGGAAACAGGCCGGCGAGGTTCGGTTGAGTTCAAACGCGGTTTGCAGGCTCCTTATCTGGAACTTCCCACGCCGGACCAATCTGCACAGCGAGCCGTCTTTGACAAAGACCTGGACAAAGTGCGTGCGAAAATCCGTCAGCTGAACACCCAACTGGCTGCAGCGAAGAAGGCAGCCGCGAAACTGAAAGCCGACCCGCCGCCGAAGGACGATCCCACCGACAAGCTACTGGCGGAAGTTCAGCGTAAAATGAACCAACAGACTTTGGCGTCGCTGAATGAAGCGATCAAGCGTTTAACGACCAAAGTGGACCAGATTTCCAAGCGACGCGATGCGTTGCTTTTGCAGATTCCTGCGACGCTGATTATGAGGGAGCGAGCCGATGTTCGCCCCACGCACATTATGGTGCGAGGGGCGTACGATCAGCCCGGCGCGGAAGTGACTCGCGACACGCCCGGTTTTTTGCCACCACTTCAATCGAGCGGTGAGACCAAAACTCGGATGGATTTAGCCCATTGGTTCACCGATTCGGAGCACCCACTTACCGCCAGGGTCGCGGTGAATCGTTTTTGGCAACAGCTATTCGGTGTGGGGCTGGTGCGAACTTCCGAGGACTTTGGTTCCCAAGGAGAAACTCCCAGCCATCCAGAGTTGCTTGATTTCCTAGCTAACCGCTTCGTGGAATCAGGATGGGATGTCAAAGAACTTATGCGCCGGATCGTCATGTCGAAAACCTATCGGCAGTCGTCCGTCGCAGATCCACAGGACTTCATCAGCGACCCCCAAAACCGACTGCTGTCGCGAGGTTCTCGCTATCGGCTGGATGCAGAAGTCGTTCGCGATCAAATGCTATGCGTGTCAGGCATGTTGCGTGAAGAACTTTATGGCAAAAGCGTCAAGCCGCCACAGCCCGTCGGCCTTTGGAAGCTTGTCGCGATGCCATCGTCGTTCCCCAATCAGTTTCAGGCGGATACTGGCGACGCGATTCATCGTCGCAGTGTTTACACGTTTTGGAAGCGTGGTTTGCCACCGCCACAAATGACGGTCTTCGATGCACCTACGCGTGAAAGTTGTATCGCTCGCCGGGAACGCACTAATACGCCACTTCAAGCATTGCTGCTGATGAATGAGGGTCAGCACTTTGCAGCCGCCAAGCATTTCGCCAGCAATCTGCTAGCCAGACGCGAAGTGTCCGATGAACAACGCATCGAGATAGCCCATGAAACCATCACGGCCCACTTGCCCAGTGAAAGCGAATTGAATGTGCTACTGAAATCGCTTGATGAGTTTCGTGACTTGTATCGCAGCAATGCCAAGATGACCGATCAGCTTGTTGGTGACGCGGCGAAACTGTCAGCCGAAAAACGCGTCGAACAGGCTGCATGGACCATGACCGTGCATTCATTGTTGAACTTATCCGCGACCAAGACCAGGGAGTAAAGGCAAATGGATCCTTTTGAACAACACCACCTGCTGGAAGGTCGCCGCCAATTTTTGCGCCGCGATTTCCTGCAGCGCGGAGCGATGGGACTGGGCGCATCTGCCCTTGCCTCGATCGTTGGAGCAAAAGACTCACAGGCAAAGAATGCCGCGGACGGGATTCACTTTCCAGCCAAAGCGAAGCGGGTGATTTTCCTGTTCATGGCCGGCGCGCCAAGCCAGATCGATTTGTTCGACTATAAACCGGAATTGAGCGACCAGTTCAAGAAGCCGTTGCCACCCACTGTCAGTATGGGCCAACGCGTGACGGCGATGACGAAAGGCAAAGAGCAACTCGTTGCGCCATCGATGTTCAAGTTTGCGCGAAAGGGGGAAAACGGCATCTACATGAGCGAACTGCTGCCGCATCTTTCCGAAGTGGTTGATGACCTGTGTATCGTCAAGTCGCTGCACACTGACGCGATCAATCATGATCCCGGCAAGACGTTGATCTGCACGGGATCGGAGATTCCGGGCAAAGCGAGCCTTGGTTCTTGGCTCAGCTATGGCCTGGGACGCATGAACGAGAACTTGCCGGATTTCGTCGTGCTTAGCTCTGCCTACTGGAGTGGTGATCAAGCCAACATTCAGGCGTTGTACAGCCGCCTTTGGGGCTCCGGTTTCTTGCCCTCAAAACACCAAGGAGTGCAGTTTCAGCCGTCAGGTGACCCGGTGCTGTTTCTGTCCAACCCGGACGGGGTCGATCGCAATAGCCGCCGAACGATGCTGGATCTGGTGACGAAACTGAATCGGGAGCATTTGGCAGACGTGGGCGATCCGGAGATTCAAACGACCATCGCGCAGCAGGAAATGGCATTCCGAATGCAGGCTTCGGTTCCTGAGCTAACCGATCTTTCGCAGGAGACCGCTGAGACGATGACCATGTACGGACCCGAAGTCGAAAAGAGCGGTTCGTTTGCGAGGAATTGCTTGCTGGCACGCAGAATGATCCAGCGCGATGTTCGCTTTGTGCAGCTTTTCCATCGCGGCTGGGACCACCACCGGGGACTACCGGGAAAGCTACGCGGTCAAACAAAGGATGTCGATCAACCTGCCGCAGCGCTTCTGAAAGATCTCAAACGCAATGGTTTGCTTGACGACACGCTGGTTGTGTTCGCTGGCGAGTTTGGACGCACGACCTACTGCCAAGGTAAGTTGACGGCCACAGATTACGGACGCGATCATCACCCACGTTGCTTTAGCATTTGGATGGCCGGAGGCGGTATTCAAGGAGGAATCGAATACGGAAAAACGGACGAGTACAGTTACAACATTGTCGAAAACCCCGTCCACGTGCGCGACCTGAATGCAACGATTCTGCATCAGCTGGGCATCGACAATAACAAGCTGTCATTTCCGTTCTTGGGGTTGGACCAAAAACTGACCGGCGTGGAAGAGGCGCACGTCGTGCGTGACATCTTGAGCTAGGCTTTCGCAGTCTTTAGCTGAGCCAAGTCCCTTGGCTCGCCGGCCAACGGGAATTTACTCTCCCGCACGGCAACGCCGTAGCGGACTCTTGTGAGCCGCGACGCGTGAGCGGCCGGGCACTCAATCGATCGCTGTTGCAAACAAGTCCCGTGGCCTCACTGCCAGCGGCTCACAAATGCGGTACACGCCGGTTGGAAATTACAAGACGCGTTGCCCGGAGGGAGAGTGAAGTCTCAGCAGTCAGCTACTTTGCTTTGACTTTGCGAAGTTTTTCTAGCGGCACGTAGAAACGCATGTATCGCTCTCCGTCGGTGAACTTTTCACCTGAAGCACTTGGCACCAAAACGGTTGCCCTTCGCGTGATGCGATTGACACGACCGACCAGGTACTGCCCATCGTGCGGGAATCGAACTTGGTCGCCCACGCGAACATCAAACTTCATTGCCGCGCGTTCTCGCTGGGTAATCAAATCGTGCCGATAGTCGGTGTGGTCAAAATAACGAAGGGCAATGGATTGAAATCTTGCCTCGTTGCAATTGCCGTCATTCCAAATCAACATCTCGATCAGGTGAACAAACTCGTGCTCTGCGATTCGCTGCATCGCTTCGAGCCGATCTTTACATAACCGCCCCGTGACTTCGACGGGACGATCCACGTCCTCGAAGGTTTGGAAGAGCAACGTTGACGAAAGAACTAATTCAAAGGTGCGACGTCCACTGTGAGTACCTTCGGGATAATTCGTGACAAGCTTGCCTGCGATGCGCGTCATCCGTGACGAGAGTCCAAACTGGAGCCCTTCGGCGCGTGCCATCGGCAAGATCTTGCCGGCGAAAAAACGCTCGTCGTAAAGCTGTATCAGCCGCGCGACATCTTCTTTGCTCACTCGCGAGAAGTTTGGTTTTTCGATTGACCGACTGAGCATCAAAGTCTGCTCATGAATTTCGTGCTGCCAGCGATGGATGTCTTCGCGGGAAAACTTTCGCAGTGCAACTTCGCCAGCCAGTTGGCTCAATCGTTCTGGGTCCCGCGGCTTAATCGGTGCCTGACTAATTGGGGACGGATTAATCGGGGATTGGGCCGCCAGCGCGGATGGTCGCGTCTTCCCAGCGGAAGATTGCGACTTCCTTTGACGAGGAGAGGAACGACCTTGGCTTGCCATCGTGATTGCGTGAAAGAAGCGTTGCGTGCAGAAGTGTCAAGATAAACAACTTGTTTGTCGGATTTCTCTTCGCGAGTTCGACACCAATCTGAAACGGGAAAGACCCGCGATTTGCTGCGTCAACGACGAAGTTTCGACGTTCTCTAATTTGGCGTAGCGGCCGGCCACTGAACAGACCCGTCAAGCCTATCGTGGTCGGCAAAGAAAAAATTTGACACGGCATCACGAATTTCCGAATAATAGAAGTACTACTCTTCTCATCTTTTCGCCGGGCCTACGCCCAATCAACGGGCACTGCTCGGTCACCGCTAACGACTAGTGGGGACAAATCAATGGTCTTAGATCAGGTCTACCTGAGTGTGTCTGCTGCGCGCACACGAATGAATCGCAATTCCTCGCGGCATCTCGTTTCAACTTCCCACGTATTTCGGCTGGGGATGATGCTAGGGATCGCCGCGACAGCTTTACTTCTTGCTTCAGGGCAAGTGCTGGCAACAGACAACTACTTGATCAAGCCGATGAAGTTGGCCTTTGACGATCCGGCGACGATGCGACGCATGAATTCAGCTGCAAAGAAGTACGCTTACGCGGAGTCAATCAAAGACTTCGCCGATGAGGATTACGCTCGCGTGTATTATCAGGAGTACTTGCCAGCGCGGATTACGCAAAGCGAGAACCGTGATGAAATTTCTGCGTTGATGACGGATGTTCGCAATCGGATGACTCGCGCATACCGTGCTGGCACCCCGGGAGCGAAGAATCTCACCCGATGGCTTTACAGTGGCATGCGCCCCATCGCTGACGGCAACTACCATCCAGCCGCTCGCATCAACGCCATCTTGTTGATCGCAAGAATCGACGTGGTTCCTGGGGACCCATCAACCAGAAGACCACCGGTGCCCAGCCCGGTAATTCCGCATGTCCTCTTTCCGCTTTACAAAAATGCGGCGAATTCGGATGGCGTCAGGGCGGCGGCTTTGAGTGGACTACGGCGATACGTCAACTTGGCTGGCCCCGTGCTCAAGAAGCCACAGCAAGACGCTCTGATCAGCGAAATGCAAACCTTGATCGAGCAGAGCCCGCCGAAAGGACGTAATGTTTTGGCGCACGCGTACCTGCAGCGTTTCGCCGTCGACATCCTCGCTTCGCTGATCCCGTGGGTTCCAAGCGATGGTCAAAAGCAATTTGTCAACAATGGATTGGGGGCATACTTGGTGGGGCTAAGCACTGACGAGACCAAGCATCAACTCCTTGCGATGCATGCCGCGTCACGCCTCGCGCCGGTGGATAAAAAACTACGGATCGCCGACGGACGTGTGCAGAAGATACTGCTCGGCTGGTCTTCGCTTGCAACCGACGCGTTGGACAGGGAGATCAAACGCCTGGAAGCGATGACACGCCCGGAACCTGTTTCCCCGCAGCCGGTTTCCGCCCAGTCCATTGTCCAGTTGAGCCAAGCTGCCGGTCGGCGTCCGGGGAATGTGCCGATGCAGGGACAGATGGGCGGAGATGAAATGGACGAATCAATTGGCGTCCCGCTTGATGGGGATGACATGGAAAACCCACAAGGAATGCCAGCTGGATGGGGCCGTGCCCGACTCGGACGAGGCGGCCGTCCCATCCAGCCACCCGAAGTCATGATGTCGCGTCGAAAGTTGAATTTCGTCCTGCAGCAGTTTCACTTAGGAGTCGCCGGATCACGCAAGATGAGACTTCCTGGCGTGCCGCGCGGCTTGATGGCGGCAGTGACGGATTCCGACAGAAAAGTCGTGCGAGACTGGGCGATCCAATTGCACCAGGCCTCAAGTGGCATCAACCAAGCAACGCTCTTTACTCGGATGCAGTATGTGGAAGAGCTGAAGGCGCAGCTCGCAACCTTCGAGAAAGTAAGGCAAGCCTTCACGATTCCGCCTCCGGTTGCAAAGCCTGGCTCCCTACCGGTGGATAGTTTGCCGGTGAATAACGAGTCGATGAAAGCCGCCAAGCCAGATCAGGCATAGGCGGAAAGAAACGAGGTGGCGACAGCCAGACGGAACATTTCCGCTGGCTGGCGATATCGCGAAACTAGCTGACGATATCGCGAAAAACGCGGAAAAATCCGGCAATATCCGTCGTGATCGCCCTCAAAATACGGTCGCAGCGTCAATTTTGATTGACGCTTTGGGTGGTTCTCGGAGATAATGCAGGTCTCTTGTCAACTCACACTTGGACGCTCACGCATGCACCTCCGAAACGGATCTGGTTCCTTTTCTAGCCGCCCCGTCGCAACTGCAAAAACCATCGACCCCAAGGTGGTTCGCCAGCGGCGGTCACGTTTGGCAGTTTTAGCCGCATGGTTCATCGCGGTTGGCTTTGTTGCCGCGATGGCGACCCGTGCACAGGGCAAACCGCCCTACAAAGTGTTGCCCGTCAATCCAGCTCTTGAAGAGCCATCGACTTTTAAAAAGATGGAGAGCGCAGCCAAAGCGATCTCGCAGGCGCAGGATCTTGCCGCGGTCGGCGCAGCAAACGGCAGGATGGGGCGGTTCTACTTCATGAACTATGTCCCGGCGAAAATCACGCAGCCGGATGCCGTCACGGAAATCAGTTCGCTGATGAAAAATGTTCGTGATCGCATCAGTTCTGCGGAGCGGTCCAAGAAGCCAGGTGCCACGCCGATGAAACAGTGGGTCTACCAAGGCTTGAAGCCAATCGCGGAGGGAAACTTCCAGCCTGCCGCGCGGATCAACGCGATCCTGTTCATCTCACGTTTGGACAGCGCCCCGGCTGATCGGCGCGCTCAAAAACCTCCGGTGCCACTTTCGCTGATTCCAGCTGACTTCATACCGATCTATCAAGACAAGACGGCTTCCGATGGCGTTCGCGCGGCAGCCCTCCAGGGACTGCACCGTTTTGTCAGCTATGCAGCGTCGTCGCTTCGAGATCCACTTCGTTCGACACTGATCACCGAAATGCAACAACTGCTCGATGCTGAAGCCCCCGAAGGTCGCGGTGACGATGTGCATGCGTATTTACAGCGATTTGCAGTGGACATCCTGGCCAGCCTGCGCGGTGCAACTGACCCGGACTTGGGAAAGAAGCTAATCAGCATTAGCACCGAAACGACCAGCCACGATCTGATCGCTCTGCATTCAGCGAGACGGCTCGGTGCGATGTCCGAAGACCTGAAAGGAAACGTTGCCTCGACGACCAACGTGCTCGACCAATGGACCGTTCGCGCGATGCGTTCGTTTCAGTACGAGATTGCTCGGTTAAACGCCAGAGAGCGACCCAAGCCCGTACCGTCGCAACCGCGTGCAGCCGATGCAGGCGTCTCTACCAAGAAAGATGAAACCAAGAAGACCTCACCAACCATGATGGGCGGAATGGGCATGGACGACATGGACATGATGGGAGACATGGGAATGGAAGACATGATGGGCATGGAAGGCATGGACATGATGGATGAAATGGAGGGCATGGACATGATGGGCATGGGCATGATGGGTGGAATGATGGCGGTCGTCCATAATCCCCAACCTCCAGAAGTCCTTGTATCGCGACGAAAACTGAACCATGTGCTGCAGCAATTGCACCAGGGTGTAAGCGGCAGTGGAAAACCTGGGCAGCCGCGAACAGCGGGAGGCTTGCTTGCCGCTGTTGAGGACGCCGACAAGCAAATCGTTACGGAGTGGATCACAAAAATGGAGGAAGTCATCACTGCTCTCAATGAGCCAACTTTGGACACGCTTCCGAAATGGATGACAGCGTTGGACGAACAGGTGTTGATGCTGGAAGAGATCGCCGGCCCAGAGGCAGCGGCGGCTTCCGCGATGACCCCCATTGTCTTGCCTGGCATCACACGTGCGGTTGCGACAACGCCTGACGAAGAAGCGATGGCACCCGACGCTCCGGTCCTTGATGAAAGCGGAGCACCTAAGTTCCCCGAAAACCTGGATGAGCTTGCTGCCCCCGAGTAGAAGCGGCACTGCCTAACCGGCTCCTGATTCAACGAAACATACTCAACGAAAAACGGCAAGCGTCTGACGCTTGCCGTTTTGTTTTTACTACGTTGCGACGGACCTGCTTCACCTACTGGCTGGCAATGGTGCTATCGAGCGCGAAGTCTGCGTTCAGGTCCCAGGGATGAAACGAACGAGCAATTTGCTTGGCCAGAATGCCTAGGTAGAGTTTACGAAATCGTGATTCGGTTGTTTCGCTCGTCGGCTGGCCCGCATTGGTTGGGAACGCAAATTCATCGATAGAACGACGATACACTTCGTCGCCCGTGCTCACATCAATCACGGTAATCCGCGCACTCGCGTTTCCTCGGTACAACGTCTTGCCTTCACGCAACGTCAGGTCGGTCAACTCGATGTTCAGTACTTTGTCGGCCTTCAAATCGCGGCCAATCGCTTGGTAGTCCAGCGAGTCCCAACCGTGTGTATCGCGCCACTGCTGGATCTTGTCTTCGCGTATCAAGCTGATCTCATCGCCCTCTTTGGACAAAATGTCGCCAACCATTCGGCTTAGCAGTCGCGCCGAGGTGTCCTCGCTGTATTGACTGCTATTCGTGACCGTGACGATTGCGACCGTCGACTCGTCCAGCTCTTCATACTCAGCTGGGACTTTGTCAGCGCCAACAGCGTGCATCAGATTGGCGTACATCCCGAGACAGCCTGGCTGCGTGGTGACTAAAAAAACTGCCACCGCCAACAGACTGGCGCGAGCCAATGTGCCCCGTCGAATTGACGAAGAGCTTGGCGTCGATGAGTCTTGATTCAAAGCAAATTGGCGGATCATCTGGCGATTCCTTTCGCGCAGCAAAATTTTTCTTAAAAGTCGGCGAAACTCGCCCACACGAAAATCTGTACGACAAACCAATGCTTCGAATCCACACTGATTTGTGTCTTTTTGCATGTTGCGATCATCTCAGGCGGGCGCGGCCCAAGTTCGCGAGTTGCCCTGGGGAGGATGCCGGAAGATTCACCCATCACGTTTTGACTACCCCGTTAAACAGATCGGCCGAAGGCCGCCCCCGTAGTTCGACTCAATACGCCTACCCTAAATCGTTCCGAACCCGCTTAGGTGCGCCAGCCAATCAATGACTGAAACGATTGCGATACCCAAAAGCCCAAAAACCATCGCGTTTTGAACACCGATTTGTGGCAATCGCCCTTTTGCTGCAGTCCAAAAACAGCATGCCACGAAGGGAAAGCAATACACAGCGAGTAAAAAGCCGCCGGGATTTGCCTTGACGCTCTGCCACCAATGACCGCGAGTGAAATGAGCCCAAGACGTCGTCATCCCGCAAGCTGGACAGCGGATGCCGAACATCACTCGCATACTGCACGGTGGAAGCCCAAGCTGCTGATGCGTCCCCAAGCCAGCTTCGCTTGGACGCAGCGACATCGCGACGCCCAGCAACAGCAGAGGTCCAACACCAAGCAAAACCGAGAAACACCTTGCGAAACGCGGTAATTTCCCGCCCAGTGGCCTCCTCATTTTGCTCCGTTCCGCGTGGTGTTCAGAGTCATAGTCGCCGAGTGTTTGGGGGCCATGGACGGACTCCGCTACACCAGAATCGAACGGTAAACCGGAGGGTGCCATGGGTTTCAGCTCTTCGCTTTCGATGTTTTTGATAAGCCGCTCACTGTATCACTGCCACACAATCTGCAAAAACCCGGCAAAAGAATCGAGAGAAATACAGAAGAGCCGTTGACGAAAAAATGAAGTGACTCTAACTTTTGCCCTTCACGCATGCGGCAAACGCTTGCGTGGAGCGACTTTGGGCCGAAATGGCCTCCAATTCATCTCGGGCTTCTCCCCGGGAACGCTCAAAGTACCCAACCACACCACCAATCCTTTCCTGAGTTTGTCACTGTGTCTGCCGGATCTAGCGAAGTCATTCGAATTCGTATGGAAGCATACGATCACGCCGTGCTGGACCAAAGTGCTCAAGAAATTGTTGATACGGTCAAAAGAACACACAGCGAAGTCCACGGGCCAATTCCATTGCCGACTCGCGTCGAGCGATACACGGTCTTGTCCAGTCCTTTCGTGAACAAGAAAGCGCGACAGCAGTACGAAATTCGTACTCACAAGCGTTTGATAGACATTGTCCAGGCAACTGCCAAGACGATCGAAGCGCTCAACAAACTGAGCCTGCCTGCAGGTGTTGACATCAAAATCAAGGCGTCAGCACGGTAGTTTCCGTTTTTACGGACTTGCAGGAAACGATCGTCTCGGTAACATACCGCCCTTTGCTGGCGGCTGTAACGCACTTTTCTAAGTGCGGCCTCTGGACGAACCGCCTCTCCCGACCTTGGCTCATGGATGATTTCATGGCTTCGGGACTGAGAAGCAAACATTTAATAGATCAAGTAATACTGGTTTCCGAATGAACGGATGCCTCGACGACAACTTCGCTGCGAGCACTCGCGGTTAAGAATCGTCAGGCGGCCTTGAAATTCATAACGAACGACGGGCGCTTCTGCTTAAGCAGGGCGAAAGAGATATGTCACCATCAATCCTAGGCCGTAAAGTCGGGATGACTCAGATTTACCTGGAAGACGGAACCGCGGTTCCTGTCACTGTTGTCCAGGCCGGTCCGTGTCATGTGCTGCAGGTCCGCAGTAAAGATCGCGATGGTTACGAAGCCGTTCAGTTGGGTTTCGAGGATAAGCCACGCCGCTTGGCCGCTCGCTCTGAGCGTGGTCACGTTGCGAAGTTGGAAAGCAAGCGATCCAAAGGCAAGGGCGACGACGCCTCGCCGAAAGCTGGTTGCGAACCGCAGAAATTCATTCGTGAGTTCCGCGGCGAGACTGACCTTGAGGTCGGTGCGACAGTGACGGTTGAGCAATTCGCTGAAGTCAAGAAAGTAGACGTGACTGGCACGAGCAAGGGTCGCGGTTTCGCGGGTGTCATGAAACGCCATAATTTCTCCGGGCAACGTGCTTCTCACGGTGTCAAGAAAGTTCACCGGCACGCTGGTGGTACTGGGTGTAGTGCATCGCCAAGTCGTTTGTTCAAGGGCATTCGGATGGGCGGTCAGTACGGCAATGCCAAGCAGACGACTCGTAATCTTGAAGTCGTCAGAGTTGACGCCGAGAACAACCTGTTGCTGATCCGCGGTGCTGTCCCTGGGCCGAATGGTGGTTTCGTGTCCGTCCGTCAGACGAACAAGGTATAGAGGCAATCATGGCCAGCTTAAATGTATATGACGAGTCCGGCAAAGAAGTCGGCAAGTACGAGATCGATACCGAGCAGATTGCTAATCGGCTGAATAAGCAATTGATGCACGATGTTGTCGTGATGTACCAAGCTAACTTGCGTCAGGGTTCGCACAACACGCGAACTCGTGGTCAGGTTAGCGGAACGAACAAGAAAATGTACCGTCAGAAAGGCACGGGCAACGCTCGTGCTGGTAGCAAACGAACAAACGTCCGGCGTGGTGGTGGTGTTGCCCGCACGATCAAGCCTCGCGACTACAGCTACCGCTTGCCAAAGAAAGCCGTTCGCTTGGCGACGCGCATGGCGATTCGGTCAAAGATCGACGACGGCGAATTGGTAGTGATCGACAAGTTGGCGTTTGACGAGCCAAAAACAAGTCGCATGGCCGCTGCGTTGAAGGCGCTTGGCTTGGATTCCACAACAACGTTGGTTGCAACAGCCGATCAAGATGCAGCTGTTTACAAGAGCACTCGCAACATTGCTGGCGTGAACATTCAACCTGTCAGTGACTTGAACGCTCTTTCGGTTCTCAAGCCAAAGCGAATGTTGGTCACCAAGGACGCCCTGGACAAAATCAAAGACGGTTCTTTTGCTGGAACGCAAAAGGCTGCTGAGGGAGAATCGAAATGACACGCATTCAACCACCTGCTGCCAAAGAAGGCGGTATTCAGTTGGAGCCGCACCAAGTGCTGCTTCGCCCGCTGGTCACCGAAAAAGGTGTTCACCGTGCGACTCGCCACAATCAGTACGCGTTTGAGATCCATCGCGACGCGACCAAGACAGACGTTCGTTCTGCCGTCGAAGCTTTGTTCGATGTCAAGGTCGCGAAAGTAAGGACGCAGACTCGCAAAGGTAAGCTGCGACGCTACAAAATGCGATTTGGTCGCACCAGCGACTGGAAGCGAGCGATTGTTCAGCTTCATCCCGACCACAAGATTGACTTCTTTTAATCGACGCGGAAGTCACGATAGATTGTAAGGCGACTTCTTTGGCGCCTCGAAAATACAGAACACACCGATACGAAATAAATTGCCATGGGCATTCGAATCTACAAACCGACCAGCGCCGGACGCCGAAATGCGTCGGTCAGCGATTTCGCTGAGCTGACGAAGGGCTACAAGCCTGAGCGTTCGCTGCTGAAGCCGAAGCGTAAGACCGGTGGTCGTAACAACCAAGGCAAGATCACGTCGCGCCACCGCGGCGGTGGTCACAAGCAGAAGTACCGCATCATTGATTTTCGCCGTGTCAAAGACAACATGGAAGCGATTGTCGGATCGATTCAGTATGATCCCAATCGTTCGGCTCGTATCGCATTGCTGAAATATTCCGATGGCGAAAAACGCTATGTGATCGCTCCTTCAGGATTGAAGGCTGGCGACAGAGTCATGAACGGTCCCGACGCGGCCCCGACACTGGGGAACTGCTTGCCGTTGAAAAACATCCCGCTCAACACGCAGGTTTCTTGCGTCGAGATGCGAATCGGTGGCGGTGCCAGCATGTGCCGCAGTGCCGGAACCTACGCGACCTTGATGGCTCGTGAAGCTGACTGGGCTCAGTTGTCTTTGCCAAGCGGTGAAGTTCGCCGAGTTCCTGCTGTTTGCCGGGCGACGATTGGAGCAGTTGGAAACAGCGAGCACATGAACGTGGTGTTGGGGAAAGCTGGTCGAGCCCGTTGGCTTGGTCGTCGCCCGCACACTCGCGGTACCGCGATGAACCCGATCGATCACCCGCACGGTGGTGGTGAAGGTCGCACCAAGGGTGGTCGCCACCCGGTTAGCCCGCAAGGCAAGAGTGCCAAGGGTGGCCGCACACGTCAAAAACGTAAACCAAGTAACAGTGCGATCGTACGTCGCCGTAAAAGTCGGCGTTATGGTCAGTTGAAATTGCACAAGTAAGGAAAGTAAAGTGACACTCTCTTTCCCAGTAAGTATCAGACAGAACAATTAACGCGAATCGAAGCTCCCTATGAGTCGCAGTCAGAAAAAAGGACCGTACGTCGATCCGAAGCTGTTTTTCAAAGTGCAAAAGCAAGCTGAAGAAGGCAGTCACACTCCGATCAAAACTTGGCGTCGTGCATGCACGATCGTTCCTGAGTTTGTCGGTGTGACATTCGCCGTTCACGACGGACGTAAGCACGTTCCCGTGAAGGTGACCGAAGACATGGTTGGACACAAATTGGGTGAATTCGCTCCGACGCGGACCTTCAAAGGTCACGGCGGTAAAGGCGGCAAGAAGTAGTAGTTGTCCCGAATTAGTTGTCCCGACAGGCCCTGGCGGGGCCAGAGAAACAGCTGCCCCGCACGGGGCACGTTATTCGCCAAGCGGATAATATCAACGAGAAAATACGATGGCAAAATTCAACGCATTTCACAAAAACGCACGCATGAGCGCCCGCAAGGTTCGCTTGGTGGCCGATTTGGTTCGCGGCATGTACGCCGACGAAGCACTCGACACACTCAAGTATCAACCACAGCGTGGCGCACGCATGTTGGAAAAAGTGATCAAGAGTGCTGTCGGAAACGCACAGGACCCCGATCAGAATTCGGGACGTTCACGTCGTGTCGAAGAATTGGTGCTGACGGATGTTCGCATCGACCCAGGCCCGATGTTCAAACGCATCCGACCGCGATCACGAGGAACCGCGTTTTCGATCAAGAAGCGAAGCTGCCACATCCGTGTTGGCTTGACACCGGTCGACGAAATATAGAGTCGCTGGTTCGCCAGCTGATAACGAAACAACCCAACGTTTTAACAACGCATTTACCAAGCACTGAAGACGAGTCCCCATGGGCCAAAAAGTAAACCCCATCGCTTTCCGACTTGGCGTCACGCGCGGCTGGACCAGTCGTTGGTACGCGTCGAAAGCAGACTTTGCTGATTTGTTGGTCGAAGATCGCAAACTGCGTAACTTCATCACCAACCACCCGAAGAAAACACAATACAAAAACGCCGGCATCGACCGCATCGAGATCGAGCGAACTCGTGATGAAGTTCGCGTGATGTTGTACGTCGCTCGTCCCGGTTTGATCATCGGCAAGAAGGGTCAAGAGATCGAGATTCTGCAAGCAGAATTGCAAAACTTGATTGGCCGCCGAATTAATTTGAAGGTCGAAGAAGTTGGACGCCCAGAGCTTCAGGCCCAGCTGGTCTCCGAGGATATTGCACAACAATTACAGAAGCGTTCCAGTTTCCGCCGAACGATGAAGCGTTCGCTGGAGCAGACGATGGATGCCGGTGCCAAGGGCATCAAGATCCAGTTGGCTGGACGATTGGGTGGAGCTGAGATGGCTCGCCGCGAGAAACAAAGCATGGGCTCGATTCCATTGAGCACATTGCAAGCGAAAATTGATTACGGGACTACTGAAGCGATGACGGCACAGGGCCACATCGGGATTCAAGTCTGGATTAACCAAGGTATACACGGAGAAGACGATGGCGCTGATGCCCAAACGGGTCAAGCATCGAAAAAGCCAAAGAGGTCGCATAAAAGGTAGTGCGACTCGCGGCAACACGGTCGTCTTCGGTGACTACGGCATCCAATCATTGGACGCTGGCTGGGTCAAGGCGACGACGATCGAAGCGGGACGTATCGCTGCTCAGCAGTACGTCCGTGGTGAAGGAAAACTGTATATCCGAATCTTTCCCGACAAGTCCGTTACCAGCACACCGCTGGAAACACGGATGGGTAAAGGTAAGGGAGAGCCAGATTTCTGGGCCGCGGTCGTCAAGCCAGGCACGATCCTTTACGAACTCGGTGGTGTGACGGAACAGCAAGCCAAAGTGTGTTTTGCACGATTGGCAAGCAAGCTTCCTGTTAAAGTTCGATTCGTCGAACGACGCCCCGCGTAGTGAGCTTATTCGATGAGAGTGGATCTTTTACGAGATACACGAAGACTAACCTGATCTGAAAAGACAATGAAGATTACTGAACTCCGCGAGATGAGCGACGAGCAGTTGCAAGCGACAGCCAACGAGGCTGCCGTGACTCTGTTTCGTTTACGCTTCCAATCGCAAAGCGAGCGGCTTAACACACCCTCCGAAATCATGAAGAACCGACGCTTGATTGCTCGCGTGAAAACGCTGCAAACTGAGCGAGTGAAGGCTGCGGCCGCAAAGTAAAAGACAAGAACCATGCCAAAACGTGTAGTTTCCGGAAGAGTGACCAGCGACAAGATGAGCAAGACTCGTCGTGTTGAAATCAGCCGTGTGGTCAAGCATCAGAAGTACAAGAAGTACATCAAGCGTCGTACCGTTTGTCATGTCCATGACGAAAACAACGAGTCCGGCCACGGTGACTTGGTGGAGATCATCGAGTCTGAACCACTGAGCAAACTTAAGCGTTGGAAGCTGGTTCGCGTTTTGGAAAAGAGTACTGAAGTCGACGTGGCCGCTCTGCGTGCCGCTCGCAAGAGTGCCGAAGAGGAAGGTTTGGAAGCAGCCCAGGCCGGCAACGAAGACAAAGCCGAAACCAAACAAGAAGAAGCAAAGACAGAGTAGAGATGGACTCTCCCGCTGGGAGAGTCGAGCCTTAGTGAGGAGAGGGTAGACCGGCTCGATGCCGCAAGCCCCTCCCCGGTTGCTACTGCGTCCGATCCTCTCGCTAGCGAGAGGGTTAAAAAAACAGATGCCAAACGAATAACGAATCATGATCCAACAAGAATCCCGACTTGATGTTGCTGACAACACCGGTGCACGGCAAGTGATGTGCATCAAGGTGCTCGGCGGTACTCGAAAGCGGACCGCCAGCGTAGGCGACATCATTGTCTGTAGCGTGAAAAGCGTGATTCCAGGCAGTGAAGTCAAGAAGAAGTCAATCGTCCGCGCGGTCATTGTGCGAACCAAGACACCAACACGTCGCGCCGACGGCAGTTACATCAAGTTCGACTCAAACGCAGTTGTGTTGATCGACAAAGACAAGTCGCCTCGCGGCACACGTATTTTCGGTGCGGTTGCACGCGAATTGCGTGAGCGTGCTTTTATGAAGATCGTCAGCTTGGCCAACGAAGTCGTTTAGACCGAAGCGGCAAATAGCGAACTGATAAAACAAGATACAAAACGAACCCAATAAAATACCATGCACTTTCGCATTGATGACGAAGTCGAAGTGATCGCCGGAGCCGACAAGGGCCACCGTGGCAAGATCCTGACGATCGATCGCAAGAATAATAAGGTCGTCGTCGAAGGCGCCGGCAAGGTTTGGAAGCACGTCCGACGTAGTCAGAAGAACCCACAAGGCGGTCGATTGAGCAAAGAGATGCCAATCGCTGTCAGTAATGTAATGATGATCGACCCAAGTACTGGCAAGCCGTCAAAAGTTGGCGTGCGATACTTGGACAGCGGTGCAAAAGAACGCTACGCCAAGAAGAGTGGCACTAGCTTGGGCGAGATCGCTCCAGCCCGTGCCCAGTATGCGAAGAAGTAGTACGCGAAGAAGTAGCACGCCAAGAAGTAGTACGAATAGAAGCATACACAGACAAAGTAAGTTGCGGCGTTCACAATCGACGCCCACAAAACAAGACTTTACCCAGACACAACCGACTGACGCCTGATTCCCGCAATGGCCGATAACAAACCACGACTGCAAGCTGCTTACGAGGACAACATTCGCAAAGCGATGTTGGACAAGCACAAGTACGCCAACACCAACCAGATTCCGCGGATCGAGAAGATCACGCTGAACATGGGCGTGGGTAGTGCTGTCGGAGACAAGAAGATTCTTGACCTGGCATACGAGTGCATGACGCAAATTGCTGGTCAAAAACCTGTTCACACAATCGCTCGCAAATCGATCGCGAACTTCCGTTTACGGGAAGGCATGCCCATCGGTTGCATGGTGACTCTGCGTCGCCAACGAATGTACGAATTCCTGGACCGCTTGGTCTCGATCGTTTTGCCTCGAGTCCGTGACTTTCGCGGAATCAGTCGCAAGGCATTTGACGGTGCTGGAAATTATACACTCGGCCTGACTGAACAGTTGGTGTTCCCCGAATTGAACCCCGACAAGTTCACCAAGCCACAGGGCATGAATATCACGATGGTCACTTCGGCTAGAACGAATGACGAAGCTCGCGATTTGCTCGAAATGTTTGGAATGCCTTTCAAGGCAGATCCTAAGAAAGAGAAAGATGCTGCTTAGCAGCACGATGTGAAAACGTTTCCCCGTAGGAATCGTTTTCGACCCACAAGATCACAAAACGCTTTTACCAACTGAGATGTCGCCCCGTGGCAAGTAAATCAAAAGTCGCCAAGGCAGGTCGGAAGCCGAAATTCAGTACTCGTAGCGAGAATCGCTGCAAGTTCTGTGGACGCCCCCGCAGCGTGTACCGCAAATTCGGCTTGTGCCGAATCTGCTTCCGTGAGAATGCGAACAAGGGTTTGATCCCAGGTGTTCGCAAGGCAAGTTGGTAACGATAGAAAGCGGAACATAAAGCCATGATGACAGACCCAATCGCTGACATGCTCACTCGCATCCGCAACGCCGTTCGCGTGGAACGACCGTTCGTGGACATCCCAACCAGTCGCGTTAAACGCGGTGTTGCCGACGTGTTGAAACGCGAAGGTTTCATTTGGGATTGGAAAGAGGAGGAAGTCGAAGAAGCTCCTGTTTCAACCCTGCGTCTGGAACTGAAGTACGGCCCCAACGGCGAACGTGTGATCCAGTCGATCAAACGTGTCAGCAGCCCCGGACGTCGTTTGTATTCACGCAGCAAAGAGTTGAAGCCTGTTTTGGGTGGACTGGGAATCCAGATCATCAGCTCAAGCCAGGGTGTGATTAGCGATCGCGAAGCACGCCAAAAGAACGTCGGTGGCGAAGTCCTTTGTGAAGTTGCCTAGGCAGTCACACGGAAGTCACACACGGCACAGCCGAAGACAACACAGAATCAATTAGTAGTGCTATGAGTCGTATTGGAAAAACACCGGTCACCATCACCAAGGGCGCAAGCGTCGCGGTCGATGGCTGCACGATTAACGTCGAAGGCCCCAAAGGCAAACTGACTTTCGAGCATCGACCTGAAATCAGTGTCGAAGTGGATGGCGCGGTTGTGAACGTGAAGCGTGCTGGAGAAGACCGCACTTCTCGCGAACTTCACGGCCTGACGCGTGCCATCATTGCGAACATGGTCGAGGGCGTCACCAATGGCTACGAGCGTCGTTTGGAAATCGTCGGAGTTGGTTATTTAGCGACCATCCAGGGTGACACGCTTCAGCTTCGCGTTGGATTTGCCAACGAGCTGCATCGCAAGATCCCAGCGGACTTGAAGGTCGAGTGCCCAAGCAACACAGAAATCGTCGTCAGCGGCTGCGACAAGCAGAAAGTCACGCAGTTTGCTGCCGAGGTCCGATCGCTTCGCAAACCAGAGCCTTACAAGGGCAAGGGCGTGCGATACAAAGGCGAGCAAGTCAAAATCAAACCAGGCAAGGCTGCTGCTAAGTAGCGTAAGGCTGCTGCTAGGTAGTGCTGAGCCATCACCGGATGCCAAGATTGGTGTCTGGGATCCGAATCAAGAAACAACCTTAAAGACATACACCATTGGACCGGTCCAAAATCGATCGGCAACGAAATGGATAAGAACAAACAGATCCT
>CAYUGI010000027.1:31719-41919 GCA_964444105.1 uncultured Pirellulaceae bacterium | reverse complement strand
GTCGATCTTGCCGAGACGATCTGTGCCGCAGGCGATGTACTCCAGCCGTAAATGGTCAAGCGATTGCAGCTACTTCCGTCAGCAAGCGGTCAAACTCAGGCATGAGCGGTTCGTGTGCAAGACGCACAGCATTCAGATCGTTTTTTCTAGCGTCGTCAATCAATGATTGAATCTGACTGACCGGTTCATCAGTCTCAAAAGTGCTGAGCAATCCTTTCAACGCGTGGCCAGTCTTCGCATAGGCAACTAGATCTTCGGCCTGCAACTCCTCATTCAACCGTTTTAAAATTGTGGGCGCGTCCTCGACAACAATCGACGCCAGCATCACCAGCGTATCCTCATCGCCTGACATGCGCGCCAACGCTTGGTTGAATCTCTTCTTTTGCATTTCGTTCATCACAGCTTCCTACTCCTTAACAACGACATCGCTCTTCAGTTCAATGTTGTACGTGTTGATGCGATCGCGGAGCTTGCCGCGAGTGATGCCCAATGTCTCCGCCGCTTGGCTTTGGTTGCCACCGGTTGCACGAAGCACCTGCAGAATTATGAAGCGTTCCATATACTCCATCGCTTCGGCGTACACGTTCGTCGACCGCTCATTAAGCAACCGTGTGACCAACTCTGGCAATTGGGTTCCAGCCGTAACGCTGACGTCTGCAGGGCTCGTGCCCGAAGCGGAAGCGTTTGAAACTGAGCCTCCCTGGATATCGGCCGGTAGCACGTCTGGAGTAATGACGGGCATGACGGTGTCTAATACACAACGACGGACAACTGCCCTCAACTGGCGAACATTACCAGGCCACTTGTAGCTAGTCAGCAACCGAACGGCTTCAGGCGACAACCCCTCCAGGTCCGGTTTGTTGAACTCCTGTTTAGCCTGACCGAGAAAGAAGCGAATCAAAGCTTCAACATCACTCAACCTCTCGCGCAACGGAGGAAGGTCGATCGTGACTCCGTTGAGCCGATACAACAAGTCTTCGCGATAATCGCCGTCCTCCACCATTTGCTCAAGCGGGCGATTGGTCGCCGCGATGATGCGGACGTCGGTCGTTAGTTCTTTGTTCCCGCCGACACGCTCGAATCGCTGCTCCTGCAACACACGCAATACCTTTGCTTGAACGGTCGGTGCCATGTCGCCGATCTCGTCCAGGAACAATGTTCCGCCGTTGCACTGTTCAAATTTTCCAATCCGACGCGATTCCGCTCCGGTGAAAGCACCTTTTTCGTGCCCAAACAGCTCGCTCTCTAAGAGGTTATCCGGTAACGCAGCGCAGTTGACGGCTAGAAAGGTCTCTTCGGACCGGTGACTGTGCTGAAATAATGCCCGCGCGACGAGTTCTTTGCCGGTGCCGCTTTCTCCGCGAACCAGAATAGGTACGTTTTGCTTCGCAACTTTGCCGATCGCTTTAAAAACGTCCAACATTGCTGGCGACCGCCCGATGAACAGTTCAGCTGATTGATCTTCGGAATCGTCGTCTGCTGAAATCGCGACCGGGACGCTGCTGATTTGTCGCTGCTCGATTGCTTTTTCGACAAGATCGCGAAGCGGGTCAACGGACAATGGCTTGGCGATGTAGTCAAACGCGCCTAACTGCATAGCTTCAATCGCCGTGTCGCTCGCTGCTTCCACGGTCATAAAAATGACGGGGATGCGACGGTCGTGTTCGCGAATTTCACAATAAACCGCAAGCCCGTTTTGGTCTGGCAACTGGATATCAAGCAGAACTACGTCGAACGACTGTTGACGCAACGCGTTAATTCCATCTGCAGCGGTCGCGGCAGTGACAACATCTGCGATCGGAGCTAGTGATTTCTCGGTCAGAGCGAGGATCGTTCGGTCATCGTCGATCACGAGAAGGTTAGGCATGGTATCAAAACACTGGTATTGCGGACGCGTTATTGGTTCAGTCGATACGGTGCCTGCTGTCATAGGAGACATGAGAATTTTATCGCTACAAATAAAGCTTGTCGATTGGTGCCGCAGAGCTGTTGCCGATGCGATTGCAATCTTACGGTTTCAGCTTCCAACCGACGACGATTCCGAGACCGAAAGCCCAGCAGGCTGCGACGTCTGGGTTATCCTTCGCGTACGCCTTGGCGAGGCTGAACAAATCCTTCGCAGGCTCTTTGACGTAATGCCCGGCCGCATCTTGTCCAAGTTCCATCGCACCAGCAGCGACGCGTTGTGCCGCCTCGCGTGCTTGGTCAGATACGTAAGAGCTACCTCGGTCGGCAGTGGAAGTATGTGAGTTCGACATTGATATCACCTTGGTTGAAGAGGTTGTGGATTTTGTGAACGAGAACGAAATTCGCCGCCGCGCGATTCGCGCCCTGGAGCCGACTCAGGGTAGGCAGCTTCAGGGAACGACTCGCGTCGTATTTGGTTCCGCGGCGATTTACTTGGTTTGACTAATGTCGCTTTTAGCCATCGGATATTCTCGGCAAACTCCGACTTCGTCTCGGCCATCGCAGCGGCAGCCGCTTTGACAGCAGAAAGCGAGATGCATAGCAGCGCGGCAACACACAACAGCGTGGCCACCGCTATCACCAGAAGTCCACCTCCAGCAGACAGCGACGTCGATTCCGCCAGCAACAGCCCCCCGCCAACGATCAATACAGTCAGCGCAGAACCAGCAAGTGTCATCGCGGCGGCACTGCAAATAACCGCTGTGACCAGTTTTCTTTTCGCAGCCTGAGAGTCGACGGACACTAGCTGCATCTGCAATTCGCAAAGGTCCAGAATATCTCGGGCGACGCGTTGAAAGCTTGAAGACGTATCCATGGACTTTCTATTTATCTCCACGGCGTTTGACGAGACACCCCACAGTAATCCCAATCGTTCCCGCGACTGCCAAGACCGCAATCGGGTACCGCGATAAGAGACGTTGGCCGAGCGTCCTGACTTGGTCGGTCGCGTTCGCCATTCCGCTGCTTGTTTGGCCGCCGGAAGCGCAACATTGGTCACTCTCCGTTGAATCGATGGCAGGGCCATCGGAATATCCATTGGTCGAGTACGGAGCTATCATGAGATTTCTCTGCGTGAAAGTGCATTACTAACGTGCGTCGCCGCTATCGACGCACCATGTTTCAAAGCTAATGTGGCGACAGCGCCCATCATTCCGCTTAGCATCCCCTTTTTTGCGGGAGCTGGAGATTCGGTGCGATGGTCACAGGAAACTGGCGGATGGCCTGAGCTGTCGGGCGGATTGGTCGTGGCGGTTGGTCCATGAGCACTACGACCCGACGGAACGAGTAAGTAACCCGCAATCAATGTGGCAGTGAAGATCGGAACAGGATGTCGCGACAGGTGATACTTCCAGTCGGCCAGCTGCTTCACGCGGTCTCTGGCCGCGTCCGCACTGTATGGAAGCTCTGTCCGAATCTCTGCCATCCGCTGCTTGATCGCTCGGGATTGCTTCTCGGTAGCGAGCGTGGTGGCCATGACTACTTTTTCCGGCCGAGGAAAAACAGTGCCCCTGCCGCTAGGCCGAGACCAAAAGCAATTGCCATCGACTCGGCGGGTCGAGAGCGCACCGTTTCGCTCACCTTCTGCGTGTAGTCTTCAGTCTGAGTCGCCAGTCTCTCGTAGTTCTCTCGAGCGTAGGCCGCTGCATCTGAAGCGGCACTCTGCGCGGCGTCCGCATACGCGTGAACGGTTTCGGCTGCCTGATCGCTCAAGTTTCCGCTGCCGAGGATGCCGTCGATGAACTTCTCGATCTCGGTCTTGGTCGCTCCAGTCTTTTGTTGCACAACTCCGACTAGCTGATCCGTCGAACCTTCCGCACGCCGCAGATCGTCGTCGGTCAGTTGACCCCAATGATCTTTCAGACGTCCCTTGACCTCGTTCCAGTGACCTTTGATCTGTTCGCGGTTCGCCATGACTCCTTCTCCTAAGATTTTAATGTTTGGCTGCACGCATCGGCGTGCTGTTGAGTGGTTAGACGACGATGCAAGTCGCGCGCCAAACGATTCTCATTGCGCAGGAAACCTCTTTTTCACGCGTCAACTGCTTGATCAGACACCAGGCAGCGCGATGAGCGACCACTTTCGACTCAGTCCAAACTTGCAAAGCGACTTGGCCCTCTGTGGAACAGCAACGGCCCACCAGACCTGCTGCTCAAACGCGTCCGAGGCGAGCAATCGCCTCGAAAGAGGCACCGGCACAGCGTTTGCTTCCTGAACGAAAATTAAGCGTACTTCGGACGCTGTTTCCCCCGCCGGCAAGACGCTCCGAACCTTGTCCTTGCCGAACGTCCTTCCAACACGACATCCATGCAACGCAAACACCATCTACTTGGCCCCACTCTCGTAGCGTTTGATCGCGCGAACTTCGGGACGCTCGCGAGCGTTCAAAACGATTCCCCGGCAGCAGCCGTAGTAGCGGCAGATATCAAGATGACGGGAGAGGGAGAGGCGGACTTGATCGGATGAGAGCCTACCTGCAACAGTTGATTTATCGCATTAAAGGCAGCTACTGGTTCATCCCGTCGTTGATGGTGATTTCCGCCATCCTGCTTTCGCAAGCTGCGATCACGGTTGACCGAAACATCGGGCATCAGTGGCAGGAAAATGTGTGGTTCGCTTCGATGAATCAACCTGAGGGCGCTCGAGCGTTTTTGGCAACCGTTGCGGGCTCGATGATCACGGTAGCTGGTGTCACGTTTTCGCTAACCATTCTCGCGGTGTCTCATGCAACGAGTCACTTCGGGCCACGGTTGCTGGAGAACTTTATGCGAGACCGCGGAAACCAAGTAACGCTGGGGACTTTTGTTGCGACGTTCTTGTACTGTCTCCTGGTTCTTCGCGTCGTCCGTGGTGAAGCGATCTCTGATAACGGGCCATACGATATTGGTATCTTCGTTCCTCAGTTTTCATTGTTGATCGCGCTTGTGTTGACGATCGCCAGTGTCGGCGAACTGATTTACTTCATCCACCATGTGCCAGACAGCATTCATATTTCGACCGTATTGCAACGACTTGCGACGGACATGGAAAACAAATTCGACGAACTCTACCCAGAGACGGTGGGCGACCCGCTCGATCAAGATGACGATAAACCACCGCCCGAAATTCAGTTCGATAACACAGTCTTGTCGTGCAGCAGTGGCTATCTACAAGGGATCGACGATCGGGAATTACTGAATTTCGCCCGGCGATACGATGCAGTGATCCGATTGCTGCGACAGCCGGGGGACTTTATTCGCAAAAACGAACCGATCGCAAAAACGACCTTCGTTCCCGACTGGTCAGACCAGCACGTTAACGACATCCAGCACGGATTTGCAATCGGGTTTGCGAGGACTCCTACCCAAGACGTCTTCTTCATCCTCAACCAATTCGTCGAAGTCGCTACGCGGGCGCTTTCGCCGGGCGTGAACGACCCTTTCACGGCAATGCAATGCATCGACTGGCTCTCTGTCGGATTGGTCAAGCTATCCAACCGAAAGCTTCCCTCGTCGTATCGAATCGATGATGACGGACAGGTTCGTATCGTCACAACGCAAACGAAGCATTCCGACTTCGTTGATTCGATGCTTGGCCAACTCGCCCCCTACGCAAAGCAGGACGAGAACGTCCGTCAGTACTTTGTCGATTCCATGCGGCAGGTCATTGCCATTTCCACGAACAGCAACCTTAACAAACGCATTGATGAACAAATCGACTCCATCCTTTCATAAGCGTCGGCCCGCGAGCGCCGTGCGATACGTTGCTGTAATGGTCATGATGCTTTGGCTGCCAGCGAGCATCACCGCGCAAGATACAGCGAACGAAGATTCCGCAGAGTCGTCCAACGCACCCGCAGAGACAGTGGCAGTAGACGACGTTGCGGATGACTCTGCGATCCGAAAACGCCTGAGCAAAATTTACGACGCGGCGGAATCGGCCGGCTGGTTGACCGACACACAAGTCGTTTTGGATAGCGGCATCGTTACGCTCAAGGGCGTCGCAGACACGCAAGAGCATCGACAATGGGCGGAAAACGTCGCCCGAAAGACGGAAGATGTGGTCGCTGTGATCAACGGCATGACCTTGGACGACAGTGTCGATTTGAAGGGCACAAAAGAAGTTGTCAGCGACTCGCTCGAGTCGTTGTGGAAAGACTCTCTAAAACGCTCGCCGCTGCTGATCGCAGCGATCTTGTTGCTATTTCTTACCTCTCTCGTTGCGAAAGCGGTCGCATGGATTGCTCATCGGCTATTGGATAAACGAGGCATGCGGTCAAGCCTGAAGGACCTGACTTACCAATTGTCGTCGATAGCCGTTTGGATGCTTGGTTTGCTGGTTGCCACGATCATTGCCTTTCCGGGGATGACTCCAACGAAGGCTCTGACAGTTCTCGGCCTCGGCTCGGTGGCGATCGGCTTCGCGTTCAAGGACATTTTTGAGAACTTCTTCGCCGGAATCCTCATTCTATGGAGATATCCGTTCGATCGAGGTGACTTCATTAGCTGCGACGGGCAGACGGGCAAGGTGGAACAAATCACGATCCGTAACACATTGATTCGCAAACTGGATGGCGAGTTAGCCGTCGTGCCCAACGCAACGTTGTTTAAGAACAATGTCGATGTGCTGACCAGCCAACCGCAACGACGGGTGCGAATTGCTTGTGGCGTCGCTTACGACGAGGACGTCGATCAGTGTCGAGATTTGATTATCAAAGCCGTTCAGGCATGCGAATCAGTGCAGGGAAAACGCACTGTCGAGGTGTTTGCGCAGGAGTTCGGAGATTCAAGCGTCAACTTTGAAGTGGCGTGGTGGACCGGATCAAAGCCAGTCGACATTCGACGCAGCCGCGATGAAGTGGTCGCGTCGATCAAGCGACAGCTGGATGACGCTGGGGTCGAAATTCCGTTCCCTTACCGTACACTAACATTTAAAGACGAAGCCTCCGCAGCAGCTATCACGTCTGCTATCAACGATACAGATCAATCCGAGCCCAAATAGAGACGACGATCGAGGTCTTTATCATCTACGCTGTTCACTCACCACGAAGAATCTCGCTATGAAATCGAGTTCGATTAAGCACGCAGACCAAGATTGCCAGCCGGAAATGCTGGTCGCCGTGGGTGCTTCGGCGGGCGGCCTCAAAGAGATTGTTCTGCTAGTCGAACAGCTTCCTTCATGGTTCCGCGGAACAATGATTGTCGCGTCGCACCGTAAACCGGCGGAGGACAATACGCTTGCGATGATTCTCGCGAATTGCGCAAGAGTGGATGTCATCGAACCGGTCGACGAAGAAGCGCTCGAATGTACGACCATCTACGTGGGAAAAGCAGAAGAAACGGTCGAAGTGGACGACCTGGAGTTTGATGTCGCGGTTGACATGTCCGCGTACGCTCGTATCCACCGGATCGACGACCTATTCAAATCGGTGGCCGAGTCAGCCGGACGAAATGCGGTAGGCATCGTTCTCTCTGGAATGTTGTCCGACGGAGTCGACGGTTTAGAAGCAATTCAAAAAGCGGGTGGCTTTTGCATTGTGCAGCGACCAAGTGACGCGGAATTTGACTCAATGCCTAATAATGCACTCGCTCGCCTGACCCCAGACTTTGTTGGGACTACGGAGGAGATTTCCAGCATGCTGATGGAGTTAGCTTTGAAACGCAGTTCAAACGAATAACAAACCAAAACCTGTTCTCTGTCTAGCGTTTGAGAACCAAACGAAAACGTGGCGATCCATTCTCCAGCTCGTCGAACGCTTCGTTGATATCAGCCATATCGTGGACTTCGGTCACAGCCTCAACATGATGCCGGCTCGCAAACTCTAGCATCTGTCGCGTCGTCGCAATGCTCCCAAGCGGCGAAGCCGAGAGCGACTTCTGACCTTGAATGAGCGGAAAAACGCTCGACTCGATTTTCGGAGCTGCGCCAACGGTATGCAGTCGTCCGCGTTGCGATAAAGCGTCTACATAAGACCCCCAAGGCAGTTCAGCGTCGGTCGTGTTTACAATCACGTCGAATTTTCCCTTGACCGAATCAAGAGAGTTGTCTTCGCCCGTCGCCACGAAATCGTGCGCGCCCAACTCACGGGCTGTCGCTTCCTTTGACCTGCCTCGCGAGAGTGCTGTGACATGGCATCCCCACGCTTTGGCAAATTGAATAGCCAAATGCCCCAAGCCGCCGACACCAACGATTGCGACTCGATCGGTTGGTCTGACGTCTAGTTGAACGAGCGGATTGAAGACCGTCACACCACCACAGAGCAGAGGTCCCGCTTTAGTTGGGTCCAGTGCTTCTGGAAGTTTGGCCGCCCAGCCCCAATGACACCGCACCTTATCGGCGAATCCACCATGTTGGTGGGTAATTGTGCCATGGACATCAGGGCACAAGTTGTGGTCGCCACTCATGCATTGATCGCAGTGCATGCAACTCTGACAAAACCAGCCTAGGCCGACACGATCGCCCACCTTTAGCCCAGCGACATGTTCACCTGCAGCCGACACCTTGCCAACGACTTCGTGGCCTCCCACGAAAGGATAATTTGTTAGCTCCCACTCGTTCTTCCACATGGAAAGATCACTGTGACAAATTCCACAGGACTCGACCGAAATGTCGACATCGTCTGGGCCAATGTCCGGCAGCGAATACTCGAATTTTTCAAACTTGCCACCAGCTTCTTGCGCTGCGTACGCACGAACCACGGTACTCATTCTATTTCTCAATTAGAGCTAGGTACTCACGTCACGGTGACGTGACCGAAACCAAACCAGAGGTCTCAAGGAGGACGGAATCTTCGGAGTAACGAACTGGCTTTACAAACTTACCGAGGCATTCACAGAAGCGTCGGTCTGGGCTCGCTCTCCCTGCAGGTACGCTTTCCCCGCCTTGATCAAGTACTTCAATCCAGCGACGCCGCTGTTATCCCAGTACTCGCCTTCCGTCGCCACGACCTTCAGCAGAACAATCGAAGCGTCCGACATACCACCGGGAAACCAGACCTTCCAAACTTCCTTCCACAGGGCGTCGATCTTCGCCTGGTCATCCACGACCTGGCACTCACCACTGAGCGTGACAAATTTTCGTGACGACTGCATGGTCACCGCAACATCGTTGTCTGAAATCAGGTCGTCCATCTTGCCAGAGTTCCTATCCGTCACGAACCACAACACCCCTTCTTCAGTTGCCTCTGCAATCGCCATCGGCCTACCGACCAACGCACCGCCATCGGACTTGGTAACTAGCATGGCATTGTCGAAGTCGTGAATGAGGTCGATCAGTTTTTCCTGAGTGTTCATCGTGTAGTTCCTTAGAGAATTGGAAGGGAATATTTTTTGGTGCGCGAGTTTGCGAGAGACGTTTCGAACTATGTTGCGGAAATCAGCTGCTTTCGTGCCGCAATCGCCAACACGATCACACCGCCGACGATCGAACCGAGCCAGCCGCTTGACTGAAGGAACGAGCCGCCGACGATTATCCACCCGATTAGCCCACCCACAAACGAACCCGCGATGCCAAGCAGCATCGTCTTGAACAAACCAATGTCCTGGTGACCGGGATACACGAATCTTGCGATTGCACCGGCGATCAGCCCAAATAGAATCCAACCAATCATCCAAAATCTCCGTCGTAAGAGTGAGTAATTACGGCAGTCGGCCGCCAGCAGTTACGTGAAGCAGATCGCGTGCCACTGGGCGACAATATTCATCCCATCTGAAAGTCTGTCGCAAGCAGCCGCGTTTCGATTGAATTGGTGGGTGACCGTGCATCTTGATCCCGCCGCGACCAGCTAACTTAAGCGTCACTCAGTTCACTCTCGCTTTTTAGTACTTGATCACCGTCATCTTGCTCGACCAGATACGCGGGTTCGTCATCGCTTGCGTTACGCGTGACGTCACTTCCCTTGATGGTCTTGGTGATCTTCTCCTGGAACGACTCTTTGATTTTTCCGGTAGCAGTCCCCGTTCCGTAGTTCCACTTGACGATCTGATTGACTTGGAATTTCTGTCCCACAGTATTTCTCCGCATTTAGCTTTGGGGGCATATTCGTTTAGTTGACGTAGAACAACACACGGCAAACCGCGCGCCACGCGCCCGTGCCCCTCATCGCAGAATGATCCGCCACCGCAAGCTTCAGCGCAATCCGAAACTCGACGTCAGGCGAATGGTCGATAAGCCCGACCCGACTTCAAGCGGACGGTTGATTAGCCCGGCTTCGAGCGGACGGTCGATTAGCCCGGCTTCGAGCGGACGGTCGATTAG
>CAYUGI010000027.1:19673-31619 GCA_964444105.1 uncultured Pirellulaceae bacterium | reverse complement strand
GATTAGAGCGCTCGTTGGTGGATTCGCAACCGTCTATTTCGGCTAGATCAAAAAAAGCCACGCCTTCATCCATTTGGCCCGCAGTTTGCTTCCTTCACCGTTTCACAACAAATATCCTCCAACACTCAAACAAAGGAAAACCATGCTTTCTTGGGCCATTACATTTTTCGTCATCGCAATTATCGCAGGCATCATCGGGTTCGGTGGTATCGCCGCAGGTGCGGCTGGCATCGCGAAAATCCTCTTCTTCCTATTCCTGGTCTTGTTTGTCGGCAGTCTGATTGCCGGGCGAAAAGGAACAATTCGCTAACCCACTGATCGGAGATGATCTCGAACCCCCATACGGTGACGAGAGGTTACATCTAGCGTCGATCACTGCTGGCTCACGAGACCTTTTACAACAACTACACTCAGAGGAACTAGATCATGCAATTGGAAACAAAAGCAACGCTTACTGACGAGACCGTCGCGAAACTGCAGACCCTGATCCGCGCGAACATCGACTCTTACAACGGATTCCATGAGTCCGCCGAAGAGATCAACGACGCGGTTGTTAGCAGCTTGTTCAAAGAGCTGGGCGACCAGCGTTCGATGATCGCTTCCGAACTGCAGAAAGTGGTTGAATTCAATGGCAAAGAGGCGGAGGACGACGGCAGTGTCGCCGGGAAGACTCATCGCATTTGGGTGAACATCCGCGGTAAGCTAAACGACGGTGATGCGCATGTCATTTTGATCGAAGCGGAGCGCGGCGAAGATTACATCAAAGCAGCCTACGAGGAGGTCTTGAAAGAGACAGCTGGCAGCGCGATGAACGACGTCCTAATGGAGCAATACCGCAGCGTGAAGGCGGGGCACGACAAAGTACGCGACCTCCGCGACGCATACGCGAAGAAGTAGTCGTCTGAAATCAGCCGAAAGCGACAAGCCGAAGCGACCACGCCGGTCGCCTCGGCTTTTTTCTGGACTCCGCGGTGGCAACACTCAGATTTCATCCTTTCTTTTACTTCTCTCTGCTGAAATGACCAAACAAAGCAGTCGTACCTGGCAATCAGAGCTCAAATCGTGGGCTACCTGGGCAGCATCGTCAGCAGATGATCTGGCCGACGCAGGAATCCGAAGGCTCAGAAAACGATTTGGCCAGACTGGTGTCCCAAAGATCCAGCCCTATATGGGTTATGCAACGAAAGATGCGATCCGATTACACGGCCGGGTGCTTACGAATCCGCCGATCGACGATGACTTTTGCAACGACGAATGGTGGCAGAACTTGATCAACACCGTTCAACGCTTCGCCAGCGACGAACTCCCAGGTATTAACGTCCGTGCATCGGCGAACGGATCCTCGGGCATGACGACCAGCGACGCGGAGGGCTACTTTCATATTGATCTGCCACGTGAAGTCACCAAGGGAGATCAACTCTTTTGGTCATCCGCGAGGCTACATATCGCAAACAATTCGGTCGTTGACGAATCATCGCTCACGCATTGCCGAGTCATGTACACACCATCTCAGGCGAAGGTCGGGATCATTAGTGACGTTGACGATACTATTTTGCACACAGGGGCCACCGATATTTTGACAATGGCGAAGCTCACGTTTTTGGGTAATGCCCGCACGCGTGCTCCCTTAGCTGGTGTTGCCAAGTTGTATGAGTTATTGCAGCACGCCGGGAACAGGAGCAATCCGGCTACCAACCCCATCTTTTACGTTTCTAGTTCGCCGTGGAATCTCTACGATCTGCTGGAAGATTTTTTAGAGATCAACGCGATTCCACGAGGACCGCTTCTCCTGCGCGACCTGGGATTCGACGCCAACAAATTCCTTAAAGGGGGGCATGACCACAAGCTTGAAAAGGCACGAAGCTTGATGAAACTCTACGACGAACTACCGTTCGTCCTGTTCGGGGATTCTGGCCAAGAAGACGCGCGATTGTATGCGACGGCAGCCGAAGAGTTCGGCGACCGAATCAAAGCGATCTTTATTCGCGATGTTGACCCCGATATTGCGAGTGAGCACGACGAAAACGTGACGACCTACATGGCTCGCAGCCTCGCGGCGGGTGTCCCAATGTACCTGGTGCGCGACAGTGACGAGGTCGCGAAGATCGCGGTGAAACACGGACTCCTACCGCCCGATGCGATTGCTCCCATTGCTGATGCGGCGAAGCGTGACGAGCAGCGAAAACGCAGTTTGATTTAACCTCTGCTGAGCCACTTCCTAAGCCGCGGAATCATCAGCACTGGTAACCGCCCGCAATTCTTCGCGGATTACTTTCCAGCCGTTGGGCTGGAACAGAATCGAATTGTGCAACGCGAACACGCTGCGTTCTCTCTCGTTACCAGTCATCTTTTCGTCGCGACGAATAAGCGTTTCGCCGCGCGCCCAAACCATACTACGTCGAATGCTCATCTCATCGGGGATCGAAACCTCGCTGTGATCCTCGCTAGCCATCACCGCGAGTTCAGGAACCAAGTCGCCGCTGATCTTCTGTGCAAATTTGGCTGCGGCAACTGAGGTGACGACTGGGCAAACGGACACCAACGAAGCAACCGCGTTGCCCTGCATTCGATGCAAGGCGGAACGGGCAATCCAATCTCCGAAACTATGCGACACGATTGCCACGCTTCCTTCTTCATGGGCATCCAGTTTCAATGCAAGCTGCTGGAGAGTCGCGTCTAGATCCCTAAACACACGCGGATAGTCCCAGATACGGACATCGGAAAGATCGCGGCGTAGATACCAACGCAGCGGGACCATCATCCATGCTGGCGACATGAATCCAGGAACGAGATAAACCGTCAGTTTTCGGTGCGCCGTTTTCAAGACCAAGCAACTAGTGGATCAGTTTTGCGACGCGGCGGACTAAATCATTGGCATCGACCGGTTTCGCGACAAACTCGGTGCATCCAACGCCCAGTGCATCGCTAACTTCTTCCGGGGTCGCGCCAGCGGTTAGTGCGATGATGGGCATGGTGTAAGCTTCGTCGCGTAGCTGACGTGTTGCTTGGCGACCGTCCAATTCTGGCATTTGCATATCCATCAGCACACACGCGAATTGTTTTCCCGTCATTCCAGCTTCTCGAACTGCCTTGACCGCCTCGGCACCATTGGCGACTTCGACAACCTCCGCCCCGGCACGTTTCAAGAATCGAGTCGTCACCAGTCGCACATCTCTGGCATCGTCAGCAACAAGCACGCGTGCATTGATCGACGCAAGCTCTTGCACCTGAGACTTTTCCGGTTGCAAGTCGCTTTCGCTTGCGCTAATCCGCTTGTCTGATTCCTTGATCGGGAGCCAAAGTGTGAACGTGCTGCCTTGGCCTTCGACACTCTGCACAGTGATGTCGCCACCGAGCAAATCAGCGAGGCGTTTGCTGATCACCAATCCCAAGCCTGTGCCTTCGACACCGACTAACTTTCGATCGTGAACCTGAGAAAATGTCTGAAACAATTGCTCCATGTTCGCTTGCGACACTCCGATTCCCGTGTCGATGATGCGAAATTCGATGCGATCCTTGCTTTGATCATTGATTCCCACTTCGACACGAACGGTTCCGTCAGGCGAGAATTTCAAAGCGTTGCCAATCAGATTAACCAGA
This sequence comes from uncultured Pirellulaceae bacterium, assembly GCA_964444105.1. GTDB lineage: Bacteria > Planctomycetota > Planctomycetia > Pirellulales > Pirellulaceae > K23-9. The sequence goes on along the minus strand of CAYUGI010000027.1, from coordinate 28,019 downwards.
ATTTGCTCGACTCTGGACCGATCACTGCGAAGCTGTTCGACCACGTCGCTACAAAAATCAAAGCTCAGCGGAACACCCGTGTCACTACTGCGATGTCGCATCAATTCGCTGATGTCTGACAGCATCGGAAGCAGCTTGAAACGCGTTCGGCTGACTTCCAATTTGCCCGCTTCGACCTTTGATAAATCAAGGATATCGTTGATGATCCGCAGCAGAAATCGCCCGTTACGGATAACGGTTTCCAAGTTCGCGGGATCGACATTCTTGCCCTCTCGCACGTCTCGTAGAGTCAGGTCAGCGAACCCCAATATCGCGGACATTGGCGAGCGGATTTCGTGACTCATGTTCGTTAAGAAATTACTCTTGGCCTTACTAGCATCCTCCGCTGCGACACGTGCCGCTTCCAAGTAAGACTCCGTCTCCTTGCGTCCCGTTACATCCGTCATGTAGACAGCCGCGCCGTTATCGACTGGAAACACGCGAGCATCGTACCAACGGCTCAGCGACTGAGAGTAATACTCGGTTGTCTCGGCTCGCTGGGACTGCTTGACTCGATCCAGTGCCGACCGCAACGGCGATTGCTGGCCGCTGCCAAATGATTCCGCGTAGGCTGTTCCAATAATCTCGCGACCGTTTCCGACAAGGCGCTGAGCTGCCAGGTTTGCGACTTGGATCAGCCCGTCTTCATCCAAGCTAATAAACGGATCATCGCTCTGCTGGATCACTTCTGTGATGATCGCCCGTGAAGCAGACAGCTTTTTCTCAGTTTGCTTTCGCTCAGTGATGTCTTCGATCAACGAGATACAACAATCCGGATCGCCATCAATGTCGCGACGAAGCGAGGTCGTTAGATTCGCCCAGACAACGTGACCTTGGCGATGGAAATACCGTTTCTCCATCGTATAGCCGGCAATGTCGCCGCGTTTCATTTGCGCAAACTGCAATAGATCCTTATCGACATCGTCGGGGTGAGTCAGTTCCTGAAACGTTTTCCCTTTAAGTTCAACCCAACTGTACCCTAGGATTTGAAGCAGCTTTTCGTTAACTCGCAACCACTCACCATCTAATCCGATGTGCGCCATGCCGATTGCAGCATTGTCAAATGTGCTCCGATACTCCAGTTCGCTTTGCTGCGCCGCCTCACTTGCCTCGACAATCTCAGTCACGTCGCTCTGAATTCCGACAAAGTGAGTCACGTTGCCATCGGTGTCGGCGACGGGCGTGACAATAAGGTCGTTGTAGAACGGAGAACCATCGCGTCGATAATTCAGAATGGTGACGCGGCATGACTCACGTTTCGCGATCGCCTGGCGAACCTTTTCGATGTCCTCTGGATTCGTGTTCGGTCCTTGTAAAAATCGACAGTTGCGACCCGTAATGTCTTCGGGGTCAAACCCGGTCAACTCCCTGAATCCCTGGTTGGCATAAACGATTGGCATGTCATCACGGACGGCATCGACAATCAAGAATCCGCTCTTTGCTGCGTCAATGGCCCGCGTGCGCAGATGCAATTGCTGTTCGGCAGTGCGAATGTTTGTCACGTCGTAAAGCGTGATGGCCGCGGCAGCGACGCGATCATTTTCATCCAGGACTGGCGTCACACGGATGAGCAACGTCAATCGCCGGTCACGAATCGAAAGGGAAGCTTCTTTCGCCGCGACTTCGCCCTTGCGTGCAAGTTCTCGAACTAAACTCTCACACAGCGAACAAACTGATTCTGGCGTTACGTCACACAGCTCAACATTTTTGCTGACGTCCAAATCCAAGTCGAAGAGTCTTTTTGCTCCTCGATTCCAGCTTGTGACCCGGCAGTTCAGGTCGACTCCGATAATTGCATCGGTGCTGTCTTGGACAATCGAAGTCAGCTTGCGAAGTTTATCAGCAGTGTCTTTGACGCTACGCAGATTCGTCATCGTCAACACCACGCCCGAGCGGTCGCGATACGGACAGATGCGAAGCAAAATCGGATCCCCGCGACGGTCGGACGTCTCTCTTTCGATCGCTTCGTTGGTATTTCTTGCCTCCGATATCAGTTCAATCAATTCGACGTCGTTCAAGGCATGTGCGTAGTTCGCCAGCAGTTCTCCTTCCGCATCTTTGCGTCGGATCAACAGCATATCAGCTGCCGCAGGTGTGACTCGTCGAATCCCCATGTTGTTGTCGACAAGCACGATTCCGATATCGCTCTCGCGCATCACATTTTCGATGTCGCGGGTCGTCTCCGTCAGAAGTTGCAATCGACGACCACTTTCGGCGTTGGTTGCATGAAGCTCTTCATTGACGCTGTGCAGCTCTTCGTTGGTACTTTGAAGCTCCTCGTTGCTGCTTGTGAGTTCTTCGTTGCTGGATTGCAGTTCTTCATTGGTCGTCTCGACTTCCTCAATCGTTGACTGAAGATTCTCCCGAGTGAATTCAAGTTCAAGCTCCAACATCTGCATGCGTTCATGAACCAACGACGCACTATCGGCAGCGCGACCCTCGCTTGTTCCGGAGACGTTCGCTAAGCCACCTATTCCAACTGCGACGGGTTCGCTGTGATTCGATTCGGTAGGACCTGGGCCTACACTGCTACCTGCTGCTGCGGGTGTGATAGAAACCGGATTGCCGAAGGTGATCAAGAAGTGCTTTGCCGCAAGAGCCGTGTGCTGGAAAGCCTGCACCTCGACCCGTATCTGCTGCCCTTTGAAAACCACTGTCTCTGTCAACGTGGCCCTACCGTTCATTTGCATTCTTTGAATCGCAACGGTAACAGGCATCCGAAGTTGCTCATCAAGCATCTCTTCCAATAAGCCAGTCACTCGTCCCGACGCGATTCCAACGTATGGCGACACGTCTCCGAAAAACTGAAGCGGATGCATCGCGTCGTCCACTAACACGCCCGGCGGCGCGTAGCGTTTCATCATCTGATCATAGGTCGCGACCAACGCGGGCGACGGTGTTTTGGAAGGTCGCGGCCGTATCGACATGGTAGCGTTGGTGAGCGGCCGACTGCGAAGCTTTAAGTCAAGCGGCAATCTGGTTTCACGCTCCTTCTGAAAAATTCGCCAGTGCTTATCGAGCGTCGCAAAATCGTCGAGCGAATCGCCAGGCGTCTCACTGGGACCAAGCCACAAGAAACCGCGAGCCTTCAAGGCATGTGCGAACATTCCCAAGACTCGAGTCTGCGCTTCGTCAATCAGATAGATCAACATGTTGCGACATGTGATCAAATCCATATTAGTAAACGGCGCATCGTGCAAAACGTCGTGCCTAGCAAACACGATCGAATTTCGTATGTCCGCATGAATCTCGTAGCCGCGTTCCTTTTTGACGAGATATTTTTCGCGTAGTTCGCGTGGAATTTCCGATGCAGATTCCTCCGGAAAAACACCTTTCTGTGCAAAGCGAATCGCATCGGGATGAACGTCCGTCGCAAAAATTTTGATCGCGAAATCCTTGCCGCTCTTTTCGCGTTCGTCGTGAATCAGCATGGCAATGCTGTAGGCTTCCTGCCCGGTGGCGCAACCAGCAATCCAGCATCGGAATTCGTCTTCGCTATTCTTGTTGGATGCCGCGGTTCGGACGCAGCGTTTTGAAAGCCGCTGATAGCCATCGGGATCACGGAAGAACCGCGTCACGCCAATCATGAGATCATCCGCTAAACGCGAAAGCTCGTCTGCATCCGCATCGAGCAATTCGATGTAGTCTTCCAGCTGATCGACTTTCGCCAACATCATCCGTCGCGAGAGTCGGCGCGTGAAAGTACCGTGCTTGTATTGTCCGAAATCCACGCCACAGTGCTTGTCCAGCCGCTGATAAACGGATTCCAGATCGTTACGCCGAATTTCTGGAGCCGTCTGCGCGATCACTTCGCTAATGGATGCTCCACCGATGAAGGCGACCAGCGACTCTGCCACTTCGGCGACGGTCGCAACGACGTGAACGCAACCCGTCTTCATCGCGTTTAGCGGCATGCCATTGAACTGAGAGCTGTCTTCGTCTTGACTGAGTACCAGTCCGCCGACTCGATTGACCCCGACAACTCCCTCGCTACCATCGCTGCCGGTTCCAGACAAAATCACCGCGGCGATGACTCTCTCGTTCGATTTCCCCAGCTCACCCTCGTCGGTCAGCGAGTGAAAAAATTTGTCGATGGGCAGATTCAATTCTCCCTCATCTTCGCGGTCATGGAGTCGGAGCAGACCGTCTTCCAGCACGACGTGCTTGCGCGGTGGGAGAAGATAAACCGTATCGGGTCGGGGACGTTCCGGCTCGGTCAGCTTAACCGTCTCCATCGTCGTACGTCGACCGAGCAACTCGGTCATGTGGCTCTGGTAGTCGGGCGAGAGATGCTGAACAACGATGAATGCTGCGCCAGTGTCCGATGGCAATTGCTCAAAGAGTGTCTCCAAGGCGGTCAATCCGCCAGCGGATGCACCAATCCCGACGAGCGGAACATTTTTCTCGGATTCAGAGTCGTGCATATGGCGGCTTTAGGTTGGGTGGAAGTCTGCGCGTACCAAATTGGTGTGACACGGACGCTTCTGTCCCTGGTTGAATGAAACCAAAGAGTCACGTCTCCCGCGAGCATCGAGCAGCCGCCATGGGTGCACGTACTCGCCAACGCCTGGAAAGTATTACTTGCAGCAATACTGGGGGCGGTGAATCACATTTTGGTACATTCTAGCGATCTGTCAATTTCAACGGCCAAATTGGTACGGAATTTGTTATCGGCTAAAGCTGGGTTCCCGGTTTCTCCAGTGTTGAATATTCTCCTAGCCAAGCCCCGTGGACGCTAAAAAGCATGGTTGTCGGATATCAGCGAGCACTGCTTTTTCGCCAATCGGTGTACGAGCACTCCAGCTTTGATTTAGGATCGCGTCCTCCCTGAACATTAGCTAACGTCCGATTTCCAGCGGTTTTTGCGAAGAAGGAATTACGACTCATACTCGCCGCTGTTGGAATTTCCATTGCTTGAATTGGTAACCAAGTCGTTCACTCCCAACCGAGCTGCATCCATTGCAATCAAAAAGAACCAATGAAGAGCGATTGAGTCTGGCGGTCACGGTCGCGGAGTTCGGAATCATCGAAGTTGATTATGTCAATGACGTCGCAATCGCTGATACCACTGCATCAGCTTTGTTTGGGATTCCCGAAGGAAAGGAGTTGTGTCGCGAACAGGTCCACCGGCGGTTCCACCCCGACGATGCGAGCGAAATCCAGAATTGCGTGAACGAGTCGCTGCGTCCCGATGGGAACGGCGAGTTTTCGATGCAGCACCGGATTGTTCACGAGGATGGCAGCGTCCGGTGGGTCAGCGTTCGTAAACGAGTCTTCTTTGAGGAGATAGACGGGGTCCGAGTACCCGTCTCTGGGATGGTTGCCGCCGTCGACATCACTGACCAAAAACAGACCGAGCAGAGCATTCGGTCTGGGGAAGATCGGCTGCGACTTGCGGCCGAAACAACTGGTTTTGGAACTTACGATATCGCCGAGCAGAGCGTTCAACCGATTTGGTCTGACCAAATTTACCGTATCTTCGGCCTGGAGCCCGGCGCGGTTTTCACTCGGGCGGACATGTTCGATCAAGTCCACGGCGAAGACCGAGATCACTATCGAGATCTCTTCCAGCGAATGATGAAAGGCGACACAAGCGATAGTTTTGAGCTGGAACATCGAATAGTCCGTCCTAACGGCGAAATTCGTTGGATCATGAACTCGGGATGTGTTCTGTTCGACTATGGGCGATCAAGCAGTGTCCCCGCCCGAGTCGTCGGCACCATGCAGGACATCACGGATCGTAAACTCTTTGAACAGTCGCTGAAGAACGCGCGGGATGAGGCCGAGAACGCAAATCGCTCGCGCGGTGAATTTTTGGCGAACATGTCGCACGAAATCCGCACGCCCATGGCGGCAATCATCGGCCATGCCGACATCCTTCGTGATCACTTGAGCGACCCCGATAACTTGCAGGTGGTTGAAACAATTCGACGAAACGGGAATTTCCTGCTGGGGATTCTCAATGACATCTTAGACTTGTCCAAGATCGACGCTGGAAAGCTGGAGGTGGACTTGGAGCCGGTTCGGCCAGACGAAATCGTTGCCGAAGTTCGCTCATTGATGGACGTTCGTGCTGCCGAAAAGAAGCTCCCGTTTAACATCGAGTTCGACGGTGAGATCCCCGAAGTGATCCACACAGATGCCATCCGGATGCGGCAAATCCTGGTGAACTTGGTCGGAAACGCAATCAAGTTCACTGACCGGGGCGAGGTCAAGCTGAGCGTTAAGTTTGACAACCAGTCGAATCGCCTGATGTTTCAGGTAGTGGACACCGGAATCGGTATTGATCCAGACGAATTGGGATCGTTGTTTGACCCGTTCGTTCAAGCCGATAACACGTCAACCCGAACGGTCGGAGGGACCGGGCTTGGACTGGCGATATGCAAACGACTTGCCGTGGCCTTGAGCGGGGAAGTCAATGTTGAAAGTAAGCGGGGAGTCGGGAGCAAGTTCACGCTTTCGATCGAGGTTGAAGGAAACGTGAGGTTAGTGAAGCCCGATTTGAGTTTAAGTGTCGACGCCTTCGTCGCTCAAGGAGAAATCGAACTCAACGCCCGCGTGCTTGTCGTCGACGATCGACGTGACATTCGATATCTGGCACAGCACTTTATCGAACGTGCAGGTGGTGAAGTCGTCACGGCGACGAACGGCCAAGAAGCGGTTGAATATATTGCGTCGGACGAATCCGATGACGTCGATTTGATCGTGATGGACATGCAAATGCCCGTGATGGACGGCTACGATGCGACAAGTCAGCTACGTAACGAGGGCTGCGAACTCCCGATCATCGCCCTGACCGCCAACGCGATGAAAAGTGATCGCGACGCTTGTTTGGCCGCGGGTTGCACGGACTACACTACCAAGCCACTCGATAGCTCTCTGCTGATCGCAATGATTGACCGCCTGACGAAATCGTAGTGTCAATCGACACTCGGTTTTCTACCTTGCCGTGATTCATCAACCGCCTCTCCGTCTAGATCTTTAGCCTCAACGGCGCGCTCAAGTCGGGTATTGATCTCGTCTGCATCCGATTCCTTATTCGTCAACACATCATGATCGTCGAACTTTGCTGGCGTGTGCCGCAAGTCGATTAGAATCGGGAAGTGATCGGAGCCGACGAACCCGAGTCGCTCGATGCGGCTGACAGTGAAATGCGGCGAGTGAAACACGTGATCGAGCGGGAACCTCATGTACCAGCGTTTTGCATGAAAACTGTTGTAGAACCCGCGACCGCGACGAGGATCAAGCAATTCACTTGTTCGTAGAAACAAACGAGTTGTTTGGGACCATGCGACATCATTCAGATCACCGCCGATAATCACAGGTCCGGTCTCGTCGGCCAACTCGGCACCCCATAGCGTCAATTCTGCATCGCGAGCGGTTGCATCGTTGTCACGAATCGGCTCAGGCGGTCTCGGATGCACACCGACAAACCGGATCGTTGTGCCATCGTCCATCACCAATTTCGCGTCGATCGATGGGACGTCTTTTTGAATCAGATGCCGAACTTTGTGATCGCTGATCGGTAAACGCGAAAGCAACATCATCCCGTACCAATTGTCTTGCGGATGGATGACCTGGTAGGGGTATCGACTTGCAAACTCTTTCGTCGCATTCACCCACGCATCGTCGATTTCAGCAACCAGAAGGATATCGGGATCTACCGCACCTACGACGTTCATCCACTCCTCATAGCGGTCGTTCTCCATCTCGACATTCGTCATCACCATCCGGACGGTACTGGCGTCCTTGCGGTGATCCGCCCGCAGTTCAACAGGTGTGTCGGAGGATTGCTTTGGTAGCAGCCGCGTGTACGGAACAATTCGAAACCCGTGCCACGCTGTCAAAAAGACGGCGATCGCGAGAAAAGGCCACATGGCGGGAAGCTGCTGGGAGCCGGCCGCATATCGCAGCAGCAAGAAACCTGATCCTAAAAGCCAACCAACTACGATGATTTGTACGCGTGGAAAGTCCCAAGCGCGAATGAACCAATGCGGATGGTTACTCAAATTCAGAAGCGAACCGAAGGCCAAAAATCCAAGCAGGACCAGCAACAGCCCGGCTGTGATTTGTGCAACGTGCATTGAGAGCGACGATTCGACGAGGTGGTTAAGCGGCAATGCGTTCGCGGCGGATCAACGAATTGCCACGCCGCGATCCCTTTGCCAGATTGTAGACACTCCACCGTCTGTCACCAGCCGACCAAGCAAAGCAGGTAGTAGCTTTTAAACAGCCATCCACCCAACCCTTTTCACGACAATCCCACGGCAATGCTAACCGCGTCACTCAAAAGCTTAGAACCATCCT
>CAYUGI010000027.1:0-19573 GCA_964444105.1 uncultured Pirellulaceae bacterium | reverse complement strand
CCTTGCGGCATGCGTTTGAATAGAGCGTGGTTGCAATCACTCCCAAGCTAAAGCCGAAAAGCACGCCAGCGAGTGAACTCTTCACAGGTGCTTCGTCGATCTCATAGTGCATGCGGTCGATGACATCGCTGGCCGTTTCGCCAACAGCGGCCGCCATCGAAGGTGCCTGCGGTGCAAACTCAGAAACGACTGATGCGACCTCGTCCGCTCCCGATTGCACTCGGTCTCGCACGTACTCGACAAGCGACTCAACCTTCTGTTCGCACTCAAGTAATTCAAGCTGGTCGATTTCAGGCCAGCGTTCGACGATCGCCGTGTACACGCGGTCCCAAGCGGACTGCTTTGATTGAGCGAGATCGCGTTCGGTCGATTTGATTTGCGCGTCGGTCGTCATGGTATTTTCCTTGTAAAGCGGATTCGATGCTCAGGCAGTTCGCTGCGACGGCACCACATGTCGGATTTGAAAACCAAGGATGCAATCGCCGTACCAACGTGACGCCTATACGAATCTCATTGCAACTCCGGCTCAGGATGGTCAACCGAGGTGGCTCCCAACAGGGCGGACAACGGAGCCATGGAATCCAGTTTCTTGCTGATCATTGTGACGGTGATCAAAATTGGCACCGCGAGGAACACGCCCATGATTCCCCACATCCAGCCCCAAACGACAACGGACAGAAACACGAGAACCGATGAGAGTTCCATCGACTTCCCCAGCAGCGACGGAGTGACGAACTGCCCTTCAAATGTCGTCAATGTCATATAAGTTCCTGCCACCACGAAGGCATATGACGCGTGGTCAAAATTGACTAACGCGATGAAGAACACCATCGCAACTCCAAACAACGCGCCCACGATGGGAATGAAATTAAGCAGCATCGCGGCAACGCCCCACAAGATGGGCGATGGCATTCCCAGTAGCCACATTGCAGCGGCGATGCACACACCGAGGCCCGCGTTGATAGCCGTCACCCACGCCAGATAACTACTCAGAGCGTCTTGAACGTTTTCGATCGTCTCGATGAAGCGTCTTTTCGATGAAAACGTCGGCAATGCTGACATCATGTTGCAGATCAGCGTGTCGCCGGCAGCCATCAAGAAATAAAGAAACACGGCCGAGATCGAAATGAACGAAGCGAGGTTTCCCGTTCCATAGATCAGCGGCGATGTTGCCGACCAAGCAGGTTGCTTGACCTGAACTGCGACCGGTTTGTCGTCGCCCGACATACTTTCTCGTTCGGCCGTAATCGAGATATCCTCGGTTGCCGCGTTGACCGTCTCAAGTTGGTCGAAAAGAAACGATAACTTCATCCGCGCTTCGCTAATTGAGCTAGGAACCTCCGCCAGCATTGTTTGGGCGGGCCCAGAAAGTGCGTACGCACCGCCACCAATGACGAAACCGAGGGTAAGCATGACGGCTCCCGCCGATACGCCGGTCGGAATTCCAACCCGCGAGCAGCTGCGGATGATGGGACGTACCGTCAAATAGGCAAAGAGCGCCACCGCGATCGGCAAGAACAGATTTCTGCCGATGTACAGCGTATAGAAAGCCATTAAGATCGCGCAGAACCAAATCCCCGATGCCGCCAAGCCAACGTGTCGGGTCAACACGTCTTGGTCGGCATCTTCGGACAGGGCAGTGTTGGAATCCGGAATGACGTCGATCATCGCTCTCGCATCTCGGACATCAATTTTGGACGAGCTTGGCATCAACATTCGATTCCCGCGGCGATCTCGGTGAGTGTGTCGGCGAGACAGCAACCGCCAATCGACGGTGTCACACCGGGCTTAGCCGCAGCTTTTAACTGCCTCGCTGTTTCGAGTAGCATCAAACAATCTTGCGACGACCGAAGATCAAGCTCAGTACGAACAGTACCAGGAAGATTCCGAATAAGACCTGTGCCATCCAGGCAGCACCTCCGGCGATACCACCGAAGCCGAAAACGCCTGCGAGGATCGCGATGACAAAAAAGACAACTGCGTAATGAAGCATTTCGTTTCTCCAGAGAACGGTATTTTAAACGTCTGCACCCAGAGGTGGGTTATTGTTCGACGCGAGCTATTCGAGACGCAATCGGTGTGCCAATCGCGCCGAACTGGACTCTCAGGTCTTTCGGCTGACTCCAAATCAGTCACAACGACCGTTGACCGCTCAATGGTTGGACGCTCGCATGCTGGACGTTTGGCAGATTCAATTTTCACTTCCCCGTGGGTGGCGCCGTAGCCAATTTTTTGTAGCCGGATTCGCCACATTTCGGAGCGTTTTGTTTCGTCTTCCGAAGTCTGACGACTCCGGCTACGACAGCGACCTCGTAACAACAGCCGTTGAAATCCGCTACGACGTTGCCGTTTCATCCATCCCCCTCGTCGATTATCGAATCGTCGCCAGAAAACATGGCACAGAATCTGCATCCTAAACGCCGTCCGCAGTTGACTGGAAAATACGATTCAACACGCGCCCTTTCTACAATGAGTACTGCAATGTCTGCCGATAAGTCGATAAATGAGACCCTGCGAGATGCCATTTTTGACGAAGATAAACGACTGGGCGAAGAGGTACCGGGGGCTCCGTTCGTCGTGGTAGGTCTCTCCTACGTAGCCATTTTGGGCGTCGTGGGAATCGCGACGGTCGCCGCAATGTGGTGGTTGAACTAGTTACCTTCATTCGGATCGCGCTGTTCGATTAAGCGAGAGATGGTCCACCGTTTTGTACTGTTTTCGCTTCAAGGCGGTTTTTAAGCTCGCGTCGCTATCGAGGATGTGTCAGCGTGATTGAACTGCTTCAAAATACACAACGCGGTTTGTACTGTAGCGTTGGTGACTTCTACGTCGACCCGCGGATTCCAGTCGATAAGGCGGTGGTCACGCACGCACACACGGACCACGCCCGGTGGGGTTGTCGGCGATACCTTGCCGCCAGCCCTAGCGAACACCTGCTGCGGATGCGGATGAACGACGACGCTGAGTTCACGTTTCTGCCCTATGGTGATTCCATTGACATCGGCGGCGTGAACGTGAGCTTTCATCCCGCAGGACACATGCTCGGGTCCGCACAAGTTCGCTTGGAACACCGCGGCAAAGTCGCGGTCGTCTCGGGAGACTACAAGCTTGGCAAAGATCCGACCTGTGAAGCTTGGACCCCGATTAAGTGCGATCTGTTCGTGACCGAATCAACCTTCGGGCTACCGATCTATCGTTGGCGACCCGATCACGAAGTCGTGGACTCCATCAATCAATGGTGGCGAGACAACCGCGAAGCCGGACTCTGTAGCGTGCTGTACGGCTACGCCGTCGGGAAGAGCCAACGACTGCTGGCCGGACTGGATACCGAGATCGGCCCCATCTATTGCCATGGTGCAGTTGAAAAAGGCAACGAGGCATACCGGAAAACCGGCGTCGATTTGCCACCAACCACTTACGTCGGCAGCATCATGGGCAAACACGATTGGCGAGGCTCCATGGTTGTGGCGGTCCCGAGTGCGCACGGCTCAACTTGGATGCGGAAGTTTGGCAAGGTTAGCACGGCCTTGGCCAGCGGCTGGATGGCGGTCCGTGGCCCGCGTCGGCGGCGAAGTGTTGATCGCGGTTTCGTGATGAGCGATCATGTCGATTGGCCAACGATGCTGGAAGCGATTGATGCGTGTGATCCGGAAACCGTTTGGGTCACCCATGGCTACTCAGACACAGTGGCCAGATATCTTCAAGAGAACGGGCGTAATGCGAAAGCGATCGACTCGCGAGGAAGACGCGGCGAAGATGAAGAAGTGACGACCGACACCAAGGAGTCGCAGTGATTCGCTTTGCCAACCTGTTCGCCTCTCTGGACGCAACCACCAAAACAAATGTGAAGATCGCGGCCATGTCCGCATACTTTGCCGCTGCACCAGCGTCTGACTCCGCCTGGGCGATCTTCGCCCTGTCAGGTCGGAAAATGCGACAATTGGTTCCGACGAAACTTCTGAGAGTCTGGGCCGCGCAGGAGGCTGGCATCCCGGACTGGCTCTTTGACGAATCTTATCATTCAGTCGGAGACTTGGCCGAAACGATCTCGCTGGTGGTCCCGCCTGGTGAGCCGAAAAACGATAAGACGCTGACCGAATGGATCGTTGAGCGACTTTTGCCACTGCGACAGATGGACGAAGAACAACAGCACGCTGAAGTCGTCGCCATTTGGAATGAGACAACGCCAGCGATGCGACTGGTCGTGATGAAACTGATCACCGGAGCGTTCCGCGTTGGCGTCAGCAAGCGACTTGTCACGCGTGCGATCGCGGATCAATCGGGGATCGCCTGTGAAGTGATCGCACACCGGCTGATGGGCGACTGGCATCCAAGTGATACGTTCTACCCGTCAATTATCGACCCCAACACACAGGATGCCGTTGCCAGCCAGCCTTACCCGTTCTGTTTGGCTCACCCGATCGACGTTGACGCGGGACCTCAATCGCTCGGTGATTCAAACCAGTTCTTGGCGGAGTGGAAGTGGGACGGAATCCGTGGCCAAGTCATTCGTCGGTCCGAGCAAACATTTGTATGGTCGCGTGGTGAAGACCTGATGGAGAACCGATGGCCCGAAGTCGAATCGGCAGCGGCGTTGCTTCCCGGCGGCACAGTCATTGATGGCGAAATCCTTGCCTCCAAGGGCGATGGTGACATACTACCGTTCGCACAGCTGCAGAGACGAATCGGGCGCAAAACGGTCGGCAAAAAGCTGTTGACGGAAGTGCCCGTTGTCTTCCACGCGTTCGATTTACTGGAACACGACGGGGAAGACACCCGTGCAATGCCGCTGCTTGATCGCCGTGAAAGACTCGAACGTTTGCTAAGCGAGATTGATCATCCCAGCCTACGGATTACCGAGTTAATCGACGCGAAGAACTGGGACACGTGGGCAGCGATTCGCGAAACGAGCCGCGAACGGCACGCGGAAGGATTGATGCTGAAACGCAAGGATGCACCCTACGACGTCGGCCGCGTCCGTGGAACTTGGTGGAAATGGAAGGTCAAGCCCTTCACGATTGACGCGGTGTTGATCTATGCACAGAAAGGCCACGGAAAGCGAGCCAACTTGTTCACAGACTACACGTTCGCGTTGTGGAAAGGTGACCAACTGGTTCCCGTGGCGAAGGCGTATAGCGGTTTAGACGATGCGGAAATTCGCAAGGTGGATAGCTTCGTCCGCAAGAACACCAACGACACCTTTGGCCCGGTCAGGAGCGTTACACCCGAGCTTGTCATGGAGATCGCCTTCGAGGGCCTGCAAAAAAGCACGCGGCACAAGAGCGGGATTGCGACCAGGTTTCCCCGAATCGCGCGTTGGCGACATGACAAAAAAGCGCAAGATGCAAATACGCTGGATGACTTGCTGGAGCTGTTGCCATCATGACCGCTCCGAGCGACGCGATGCCTCCCAGAAAACGCGTCGATCAGTTTTTTGAGACGCTTGGTTGGAAACCGTTTCGATTCCAACGATCGGTTTGGCGTGCTTATCAAGACGGCTCCAGCGGACTGATTCACTCGGCAACCGGAACCGGCAAGACACTCGCCGTTTGGATGGGGCCGATTCTCAATTGGCTTAAGCAAAATCCTGACCCGCAGCGGTGGAACGCCAAACGTCCACCTCCACTACGCGTGCTTTGGATCACTCCACTGCGTGCGCTTGCGGGTGACACAGAGGCTTCGCTTCGTGCCCCCTTGGATGTCATGGGCTTGCCATGGCGGTTGGAGTCACGCACCGGCGATAGCAAGCAGAGCATGAAGGCCCGGCAGTTGAAAAAACTTCCCACAGCATTGGTGACGACGCCGGAGAGTCTTTCGCTGATGCTGACGCACGAAAAGTTGCGTGAACAGCTTTCGGGTGTCGAGTCCGTAATCGTCGATGAATGGCACGAGCTACTCGGCACCAAACGCGGAATCCAAACCGAGCTCGCACTGGCCCGCTTACGCAAACTGAATTCAAACCTGCAAACTTGGGGAGTCTCCGCGACGCTGGGGAACTTGGAAGACGCCCGCAGTTCGCTGATGGGGTCGTCGCCCAGCGAAGGGCGGATCATCGAAGGGTACAAGAGGAAACGCCTGAAAATGGAGTCGATCATTCCGGCTCAGATCGAGCGCTTTCCATGGCACGGACACATTGGCACGAAAATGGTCCCGCAAGTGGCTGATTTGCTGTCGTCGGTTGAGAGCGCCTTGATTTTTGCGAACACAAGATCGCAAACAGAGATTTGGTATCAGAAGTTATTGCTGCAACGTCCCGATTGGGCCGGCAAGATTGCAATCCATCATGGTTCGCTCGACACTACCGTGAGGCGATGGGTCGAGGACGGGCTTCGATCGGGGACGTTGCGAGCGGTCGTCTGCACCAGCAGTCTGGATCTGGGCGTCGACTACACGGCGGTTGATCTGGTCGTTCAAATCGGAAGCCCCAAAGGTGCGGCGCGGTTGCTTCAGCGAGCCGGTCGAAGCGGCCATCAGCCCGACGCGACCAGCCGGCTGGCTTTCGTTCCGACCAACGCACTGGAACTGATAGAACTGGCCGCAGCACAGGTTGCGATTCGCAAAGGTCATCTGGAAGCACGCCCGCTGCTGGATAAACCGCTGGACGTATTAGCACAGCACGCGGTGACCATCGCAATCGGCGGCGGATTCACGAAGGAGGATTTGCTAGCCGAGGTTCGCACAACGCGGGCGTACCAGTCGCTGACCGAACAAGAACTTCAGTGGGTTTTGGATTTCGTCGTCCACGGAGGTGCTTCGCTCGGTGCTTACCCGGAATACCATCGCGTTGAACAACATGGCGATGTCTTCCGAGTGACTCAGCGAAAAGTCATCACCGCACATCGCATGAACATCGGCACGATCGCGTCCGACGCCGCGATGCAGGTCAAATACCTAAAAGGCAAAACACTCGGAACGGCCGAAGAAGGATTCCTTTCCAAACTCGATCGCGGAGACAAGTTTTTGTTCGCGGGTCGGTTGGTCGAAATGGTTCGCGTTCAAGACAACGCCGCGTACGTTCGACGCGCCAAAGGGTCGCCCGACACGGTGCCTCGCTGGACCGGCGGCCGGCTTCCCCTCTCAAGCGAACTGAGCAGCGGGCTGCGGCTGAAAATCGAAGAGGCATCTCAAGGGAAACTGATTGGACGCGAAATGCGTTCACTCAAGCGACTATTCGAGATCCAAAGCCGATGGAGTGCCCTACCGCGCCACGACGAGTTACTGATCGAGCGAATCAAGACCCGTGACGGATACCAAGTTTTCGTTTTTCCGTTTGAAGGACGATTGGTACACGAAGGACTAGCGGCCCTGTTCGCACACCGCATGTCCCAGGGCCGAAAAGTGACATTTTCGATGGCATGCAATGACCACGGCTTGGTGATTCAGTCTCCCACCGAGATTCCAATCGAAAGTAGTATCGCATCGGGCCTGCTCTCCACGGAGCGATTGGTTGACGATATTCTGCAAAGCATGAATGCCACGGAAATGACCAAGCGACAGTTTCGGCAAATCGCACGCGTCGCTGGGCTGATTCAACCCGGATTCCCAGGCCAACGGAAATCGTCACGCCATTTGCAAGCGAGCAGCAATCTGTTTTTCGATGTCTTCGAGCAATACGATCCAGAAAACCTTCTGCTAGAACAAAGTCGACGCGAGGTACTTGAGCAGCAGTTGGATTTGTCGCGCATGCAAAGGGCGCTGAAACGAATCGCGTCGTGCCGCATTCTGTTGAACGACCCGCCAAAGGTCACGCCGTTCGCATTCCCGTTGTTGGTCGATAAGCTCAGAGAAAGAGTGAGCAACGAAACGCTGTCAGATCGGGTTGCGAGACTACAAAGCCAGCTGGAGAAATCCGCAGGATGAAAGAAGTTGATTTCGCTGGAGTAACGTTGCAACTCTACGCGCAAGGTGCAGCGTTTTGGCCCGCCCGCAGCACACTGCTGGTCGCAGACTTACATCTTGGTAAAGCGTCTACCTTCCGCAGGCACGGTATTCCTGTGCCAACAGGCAGCAGCGCGGCGACGCTCGCGAAGGTTTCTCAGTTGTTAACGACCACGGGTGCATCACGCCTAACGATTCTGGGCGACATGTTTCACGCGGCATCATCACTTACCGATGAAGTTCGCCGACAACTGCGCCGTTTGTTCGGCGAACACTGTAACGTCCACGTCACGTTGATTCGCGGAAACCACGATGCACGAATCCACTTTTGGGACGGCTGGCCGGTGGAAGTGATTGACGATATACAAATCATTGATCGTGTTGCGTTTACCCATCATCCCGATCAGAATCCCGACGGTGCTGATCTGGTCGTTTGCGGGCACATTCATCCAGCGGTAAGGCTGGGAGGCCGTGAAGACCAACTTGGAAAGCTACCCTGTTTTTACTTTTCCGACGATCAACTTGTGCTTCCGGCATTGGGCGAGTTCACGGGGACGCATGAGATCAAGCGAAAGTCTGGTGACCGTATTTGGGTGGTCGCCGAGGAATCGCTCATCGAAGTCTAAGCCTCTGTATCGACCGTGCAAATCACTGTGGTCTGCCGACGTTCAAGCCGCGTGGTGACGAGCGAGCCCCGCGACACCCCGACCGTGCGATAGCTTCTTTCCTTCACTCTCCAAACTAAATCCGTCAAAGTACCATGACATTTTGCATCGGCATCAAAGTTCGCGAAGGCATCGTTGCGTTGGCGGACACGCGGATCGTCAAGGGCAGCGAACAATCCAACAAGCAAAAGCTGGCCGGAATGCAGCATGCCGACGATGTTATCTTCACGATGACAAGCGGCCTGAGATCAGTCCGTGATAAGACAGTCACGTATTTAGATGAAGCGCTCAGATCCACCGCAGAACCTAAACTCCGGATGTACCAACTTGTGAACTTGTTCGGCGAGCAACTTCGCCGGGTCAAACAAGAGGACGGCCCCTCACTTGCCGCTACGAATCATGCCTTCAATATGAATGCGATCATCGGAGGCCGATTGCCGGACGACAACGGGCCGCAGATGTACTACGTCTATCCAGAGGGAAATTGGGTTGAAGCGGCCGTGGACTTGCCGTATTTCATTATCGGCCGAACACCTTACGGAAAACCCATTCTTGATCGTTTGCTAACGTACGAGACGCCACTGAAGGAGGCGCTAACGCTCGCGTTACTTGCGTTCGACGCAACCCGAACCAGCGTGACCGATGTTGATTGCCCCATTGATGTGGCGGTCATGAGTCAAACGTGTTCCAGGCCGGTCTTTCAAAGATTCACCGAACAAGAATTGCATTCCGCACTCGAGTGGTGGTCGAAGAGTATGGCAACGGCACTCCAAGCCACCCCAATGGACTGGGCGGCGTCACTGTTTGACCCTGACGCGACGACGTGATCTTGCGTTAACTTCCAACGAAGCCCTGAAGCTTTCAGTATTCAACAAAGAGTAAACGATGACAATGATTGATGTGGGTAGCCAACTGACGTACGAAGTTCGATGCGTTTCCGTATTCCGCTTTAAGATCGCAGCAGCGATCACCGACCACCAAGCCATCACCAACGAAGTGCTGCAGTTCGATCCCCCACAAAGCGTCGAAGATTGCGCGGTCGGCTTGGAAGGAAACCGGCTGCAGCGGGTCGTCGTCCAGCCGTGTACATTGCTCGTTCGATACAACGCTTCCGCTGAACTGTCACCAGAAGTCGACTGTCCCATGGATGTCCAAGAGTCGGACATCGCAACCGTTCCGGCTGACGTGCTGACCTATCTGAACCCTAGCCGATATTGCCAAAGCGATCTGTTGGCCCGTTTCGCATTCGAGGAATTTGGTGGCATCGCCCGCGGTTTCCGACGCGTCCAAGCAATCTGCGATTGGGTCAATACTCATCTGGAATACACACCAGGCAGCACCACAGCGACTACCACTGCGGCGGACGTTTTGCTTCAACGGACTGGGGTCTGCCGTGACTACGCGCACCTCGCAATCACGCTCTGCCGAGGTCTTGGAATTCCAGCTCGCTATGTCTCAGGATACGCAGTCAACTTGCAGCCCCCGGACTTTCACGGATTCATGGAAGCGTTTTTAGATGGCAACTGGTACCTCTTCGATCCAACGAAACTGGCGTCAACGAACGGCTTGGTCAGGATTGCTGTCGGACGGGATGCCGCCGATGTCGCATTCGCAACGTTCACCGGCAATGCAGTGCTAAAGATCAGCAAAGTATGGGCATCATCGAAGACGACGTTGGGAGATTCAGACGTTAACGCCGCTGTCTCCACAGCATAGTTACGTACCTAACTGACCGCACTAGCCTCGCTCGTCTGCATCAACTGCTACACCTCCGCGACCATGACTGGACCACACTACATCAGCACTGGCTCAATCCTTCGCAACGCGTCGTAGGCAAGAGGAAAACGCGACAACGAGCATCGTGAACGCCAAAAAGATTCCGGCCTATCGTAACGCGGGGTGTCAGCGGCTGTTCGCTGGTGGCCAAGCCTATCGGAGCCGTCGTCGAGCGAGTCGCGAGTAGGCGGAGAAACGGCCACACATTTAGATAGGTTCCCAAGACCACTCGTGGCCATTGCTGACCACGAGTGACCGGGAAGTACCGAAGGAGGGACTCGAACCCTCACTGGATTGCTCCAACTGGATTTTGAATCCAGCGCGTCTGCCAATTCCGCCACTTCGGCTTGTGGTCTCTTTACTGCAGGGCCAGAGTATATCGATCTGGCGGATTGTTGACTAGCGTCGGAATTCCACGCCTTTTGCGGTGTTTGGCGAACGATATGTCATGGAAATGTGACTGCTGTGTCGGGCCGATACGCAGGGCACACGCACACGTGAGCTTGCGGATTGCATAGACAATGCGGACCAGCATCTTTTCCTGCGATTTCTCATCACCGTTTGCCGATCCAATCAATGTGCGCCGGGAAAGGCGTGTGTTAATCGAAAGATGTCGCCAGCTTGTTCTGGCGATTCGGGCCATGGAACGGTTCGAGCGTACTGTTCCAATTCTTCTTGTAAGGCCCGAGAGATGCCCGTAGAGATTCTTCACACCGCGCTGGGTGTTGCGTTCACTGCTGTTTGGTTAGTTGTTGGGCAAATCATGGTCGCGTGCCGATAGAGGCGAAACGACCTGTGTCTAGCTTAGACTTTCTCGACAAGCATCTTGCTGAATGATTCGGTGAGATACGAGAGCGGGAATACGCAAAACGAATGCTCCCGACTTCTCAATATTTGGCTCGCCGTGGACTGTCGCTGCGCGCTGGCAAGCTGGTTTTGCAACTTGTTGCGTGTTTCGGACAATTGCTCTGCAAGCCGACGATTCACATCAGTCACTTTGGCGTGCCACTGGGCTCGCTCGCCTTTTGGCGGAATCGATCCAAGCAGTTCCTCCTTCTGCGCCACCAAGCTTGAATCACGCCCCAATTCGTCTACAAACCGCTCGCCTTGGAAATGCGTTTCACGAATGCGACGTTTCAGTGGACGAGCTTGATCCTCAAAAACTCCGCCGTCCTGACCCGGAAGGTGCATCGTTGCCGAGAGGACCATGAACTGGGGCGGCACGATATCGAAAAACGCTTTCGTCACCATATCACCCAGCTGATCATACTTTCCGCCGCCAATGCCGTGCAGAAACAAATCGCTCAATACCAGCCGAGAATACATCGTCGTCAACAATGCACGTGGGCGAATCTTAAACTCAGGGGTCAAGGCCGCCGTCAATTGATCAATCGCATCAGAGACACTTCGGGTATCAATGCGAACTAAGCGATTCCCAAGATCGCTGATTTCAATGCAATCGTCCTGCATCCGGACCCAGGCGGCTTTTCGATGCGGCGATTGGTTTCCGTAGATCCACAGCGGCGCCTCGAACCACTCTCCCTGTCGATCTAAATCAGGGACTGGATGCGCAGAACTTCGAATTCCATGCACCGCTCGGTAGTACGCTGACGAGTCGTTGTAACACTTCTGAAAACGGGGCATTTCAGTCAAGATGCTGATCGCAAACTCGGCGAACGCACGACTCCGGCAAAAAACGCCCAGCGGCAGCTCTAACGTTCGTAGCCCTATCTCGCCCTCCAATCCGTGTCTCGCTTGAGCCAATGCACAACCGGCTACACCACAACGTCCAATCGCCTCGCGAGCGTGGGGCCACAATTCCCTGATGCTCGGATCAGCCACCAACGGGTTGACTGTCTGCGCGACAGCTTCGTCAAAACGATCAAATCGCTCCAAATCGCTAACCGTGGTTTGTTCGTAAGGAACACCGCCGCCAGATGCGTCATACGGCACGGCGCGGTACGCGGCCAACCCCGTCGAAGGATCGATCGTCGGAACACGAATCGAGCTGCTTTTCGCGACGTCGTTGTCAACAACTAAGTTGACTGCCGTGGCGTCTAAGCGGCTTGCCAAATGACTGAGCGCAAAATTCTTGAACCAAACGCCAGGATGAAATAACGAAGGCTGGTGCCCGGCCATGATGATCGCACGATCACTGTCATAATCCACCCACGAAGTGTCTCGATAAACACCTGTGTAACGCACCGCATCTTGAATCAACTGCTTTCTGGCATCACGTCGCATCGCAACCCAACGTGAATCTTGCTGACCACTTAGTCGCTTGTTACTGGCAAGCACAACTGCGGCTTGATCCAGACGCGGATCAACGACAACCTCACGATCAGACTGCGGCGCACGGTACTGCCGGAACTCGGATGTCTTTTGATCAATACGTTCGGTCGAATTCGATTTCATCAAAGTTGCTAGCGAGTTCAGAAGCTTATTTTCGGCAATCGATGGTAACGTAAGAGTCAGCTTCAGCTCAGGATAAGAAAACGGCCGTCGCAATCGGCTCCTTCCGCAGAGTTGACTAACCCGTCGACTTGCATAGACGATCTTGCCGCGCTGGCACACAGCGGCCAGACTTCTCGACCTCATCAATCGCTGCCTCAAGAATACGATTGTAATAAGCCAATCGAGTCTCGGCGTGATCAAGTGAACCACCAAAGGAGCGTTCTAAATCCAAGTAGATCAGCGGCACAGGGATTTCAATCACGGTCAAGCCAGCAGCTGAAGCCTCCACCCAAAGCTGCAGTGGCATCGCATACCCATTGTCGGTGATCTTCAGCTGTTTCAACGCCTCCGTTCGGTACGCCTTAAACCCACAGAAAGCGTCAGTTAAATCAAAACCCAACCGCCGATTCAGTTCACCCGTGATACGACGGTTGATGAACATTCGCTCGGCGGGTGGTTCGCTATCACCATCATACTTTTTCAAGTAGCGGCTACCTGAAACGATGTCCGCTGCCGACGCTGCCTCGATGAACCGAGGAATTCGCTGGGGCTGGTGCTGACCATCGCAGTCCATCGTCACGACCCCCTCAAACTGCTCATCAATCGCATACTCAAACGATGATTGAAGCGCTGCTCCGTAACCCCGGTTCTCAGGGTGCGTGATCACGGTCACATCAGATCGATTTTTCAGAACCCTGGCCGTTCCATCGCTGGATCCATCATCGACGACCAGGACGTGTGGCGCGTACTGCAGAACCTCATCCAGGATTTGATCAACGAAATCGACTTCGTTGTAAATTGGAATCGCAACCAACCATTTTTCGCTTGACGCCATATCGGATGTTCCCAAAGGAAGGATCTGAAAGTCTCGAAACAACCCAACAGAGCAATCTTCGTTCCAGCGGCTGCATTTTAGGACCGAAAGAAGGATGGTCAATCGAAGTCGTTACCCGCCCGCAGCAACAACGAACCAGCAAAACCATACAAATGGGGCAAATCGCGTCCCAACGGATAATTCGTACGGCTCTCCGCAATCGGCACCGAATCGCTACAGATTCACAGACACGATCGGATCATACTCGCGGCGGCTCGGCCAGATTGTCAGATCTGGCAGTGCTTCTGACAGCGAGACGGCCAGTCGTTCCATGGCGAATCGCTCGCTCCAGTAGTGCCCCAAGAGGCCTAATCCGATGCCCAACGCTTCGGCTTCCAGGCAAGTATGAAACGTGGCCTCGCCGGTTATCAATGCATCACAGCCGCGCCGTTTCGCCGCGGCCAAAAAGCTACCGCCGCTACCGCAAGCAAACGCAACTTTGCGAACCAGTTGGTCCGCCGGCCCGACACGTCGGGGCGCAGTAGCGCCGACGCTGGCAGCCGTCATCTTGACCAGCGTTTGAAGATCTATCGCTTCGGCCAACTTACCGACTCGACCAGCACCTTCGATCCCAGCACCTTCGACCGCGGAACTCTCTGCCTTGGAATCTTCGACCGCTCCGTGCGACGAGACATCATTGTTCACAATGAGGGGTTCAACGACAGAAAGCCCAGCTACGTTGGCCCACTTTTGGTTGATCCCGTCAGCCGCGGAATCGAACGCGGTGTGAGCGCTGTAGATCGCCGTTTGTGAAGCCATCAGTCGCAACAACATCGCACCCGCGACGGTATCGCTAGTGATTTTTTGCAAACCCTTGAACGGCAGCGGATGATGGGCAACGACCAAGTCCGCTTTCTCGTCGACCGCTTCCTCGACCACGTTGGGACTGATCGTCAAACAAGTCATCACCCGTTCGATACCGCGCGAACGATCACCGACCAACAGACCTACGTTGTCCCAGGACTCGGCCAATCGCAGCGGAGCAATCCGTGCGAGTTCACTACAGACTGCATCGAGCACACGCATGAGTCAGACGCCTTACTTCGGCGCGATCATGCAGATCATCCGGCGACCGTGCTGCTGTGGCCTGGTTTCCACTTTGCCGTGTTCGCTTAATATCTCGATGACCATCTCCATGACCTTGCGGCCTTCTTCGATGTGCGCCATCTCGCGACCACGGAACAACACGCTGACCTGCACCTTGTCTTTGTGTTCCAAGAACTTTTCCGCTTGACGGATCTTAGTCCGGATGTCTTCTTCACCGGTCTTGGGGCGAAGACGAATCTCTTTGGTCTTGGTGTGCGTTTGACCTTTGTTGGTCTTCTTTTTCTTTTCGTATTTGAATTTGCCGTAATCCATGATTCGACAAACCGGTGGCCGCTCACCTGGGGCCACCTCGACAAGATCCAAGCCAGCATCTTTTGCTCGCTCGAGTGCTTGTTCAGTTGGAATCACCCCAAGTTGCTCGCCATCTTCGCTTACAACCCGAATGGGCGTGATCCGAATTTGAGAATTGATTCGTACAGTGTCTCGATTTTCAGGTTGGTTATTTCTTCGTGCCAATGCCACCAAAAACATCATCTCCGGCCGAAGGGCTATCCGGCGCAAATAAGGAAAACAAAAACGAGTGAATTCGATCGGTCGCAACCAACGAACTTCAGCTCATCGCAGCCGCCCCGCAGTGAACGAACCTAGTTAATTTAGGACTGTCACTCACCCAGGTGCGGACGACTTCTCATTTGAGAAGTCTATGTCGTGATTGGAGGCGACGAGCAGCAAAATCGGAAAAATCCAAAAGGCCACGTCAACCCCAATCTGTGGCTAGTATCCGGATGACTGCCATACAGCGTCAACAGCGAAACCCCCGAAAACCCAAGTTTTGACGCAGACAACGCAAATTGGGCAAGCAGGACGTCGAAATCCGTTCGTCTTTGGAGCATCTGGATGAGATCTTGATGCCTGATTTACTGGGACACCTAGGCTCGTTCATCTCGTTCTCCGCCGGAGGTCTTCGCCCAAAGTCTCCACCCAAAGTTCCGGCCCGATAGTCACACTTGATCGTCAAATCATCCCAAACGGCTACGACTTGACGATTCCGCACCTCCAGAACACACTACTCAACCGATCAATTGTTGAGGGAATTAAGCAGACACGGTGTTCGCAACCGATCACCAAAGAATTCCCGAACATCTCGGGCGATTGGCTCAGTTGGTTAGAGCGCCTCGTTGACATCGAGGAGGTCACAGATTCGAATTCTGTATCGCCCATTTCACTGAACCCGCAACGCTTAGGCGTTTGCGGGTTTTTCTCTTGGACTTGCTTCTCCGGTCCATCACTTGCGGTTGCCTACTGCTTCGCTTTTCTTGGCGTCTGATGATCCGTTCTCGGGCATCGTTCCAAATGGTTTCAGTGCTGCGGCCTCGAAGATTTTTTTGCGGTCCCGAATTTCAATCAAAGGCGAGTAGGGCTTCATCGCCACGGGAACACTGTTGCCAAGCCAGCTGAAACGCCCTTTGCGGGATAGATCGCTAAAAGCTCTGTTTCGCGGGATGCTCGCAGATTCTGGAACAGCTTGTGCAAAGCTGGGTGCCCCGCTCGTTCGACGATCGTGATGAACATCGTTCGCAGGTTTGACGAACGTCTGATCGACGGGATGACGTGCGTCTCGCCAGGCTGGGCCAGCTCGAAAAGGTCTTCCAGGTACGGTCGCAGTTCGGGAAACAACGGACAGACTCTGCGCCCACCACTACGATGCCGCCTAGTTTTCGGGGCGTTGATGATCATTCGGCCCGCAGCGAAGTCGATGTCTGTCCATTCGAGCGCCGCGCATTCGCTGGGCATACGGAATCTGCCGTAGCGATCCAAGTGTCGCACGGTCAATGCTGTTTTCTTTTTCGTCTTCGCCGCTGCTGCAGTCGCCGATACAGGCTCGCCCGATCCCAATACAGATCGCGTTTTGCGTGCGTCGTATCGCATCTTCGCAGGCAACGCGCGCGGCAGTGGAGTCATCTTCGATTCCGACGAGGACAACTACCACGTTCTGACGAACGCTTTCGTCGTCGGCCGCGTTGGCAACCACGTGACACTTGAATTCGGGTTATCGGTCCGGGCCGATTCCTGGTCGCGATGGCACGGCCACACTTGGGTTCTGCTCGTTCGCACATCGCCCGCAACACTTCAATTGACTTGGCGATTGTCGAACTTCCGCGATCACTTTTCGCAGCGAATAAACACAGGGCCGATGCCCGTCGTGCCGCTTGCAGGAGTTGGGTTCAAGGATGAATCCCCAACCGTGATGACTTGCGGTGCACAAGGAGGAGCCGCCGTCAGCCTGCAACGCGGGCACATCGTCCGTCGCACTCGCGGCTTGATCTACTACAAGCCCGAAGCCCTGCCAGGCCGCAGCGGTTCGCCGCTATTCAACGAAGACGGTTCGCGGGTGATTGGACTCGTCGCGTGGCGTACCGGCGACGGTCACGGCCTTGCGATGAACGTCGCCGCCGTTCGCTCATTCCTTCGCGGCGAAGTTGCCGAAGTCGAAACGAAGTTACCAGAAGATGCAATTCCGCTATGGCAGTCGTCAACGCTGCTCGTTCTCGTCACGTCGAAAGGCTGTCGCCCGTGCGATTTGCAGAAGCAAGCGATGCCCGACGACGTTCAGTACCACACGTACGACATCGAATACGTCAACGGGAAAGGCTACGACGTGAAATCAACACCGACGTTCATGGTGTTCGTCGATCGGAAACTCCAAGGTCAGCAAGCCGGCCTACTTCGCGGTGATCGCTTGCAAGCGTTCCTAAACCGTTGGGGATTCTGCCGCGACGGAGACCAACCCGAGGAGGAAGAAGAATTGCACGACGACGACAACTGGAAACCATGGAACAATTCCAAACGATGGAATCGAGTCCCAATCCACGACTGCATCGACGATGTAAAGACCAAGTTCGCGTGGTGACTACTCGGCAAATGGCTCGGCTTCGGACTCGGAGCATTGGCGATCTTCGCCCCGTGGGTACTCGTTCTCGCGAAGCTGTGGAAGTCTGTAAGCCGCAAAGGCGACGGATGTCCAATCAACAAGCGACAGCCGCGACGATCAACGAAGCGACCACGAAAGCCGATCGCCCGCAAACGCCGACATTCCAAGAATTGATAATTCCAACAATTTGGCGAACCGCTAGTCCGGTCGATCGGGTCAATAGCACAAGGAAAACTTTGTTGGCGAACGCTGCATGCCTATTGCGAGTGGACCTCGACACTGGCAAAACGATAACTTGCCCGAATCAAAAGGAAGCTCACCATGGCAAAAAGCAATGCAGATCGTCTAGCAGATGCTCTGCCCAAATTCCGCACCGACTACGAATCCAACGTGGGGAGACTTAATGGTGTATTCCATTGTCCGATTCTCTACGAGACGGTCACCAATCTCGGTGAACTGTGCTGGGGGCATGTCGTACCGGAGGCGTTAGGCGGTGGCACGATGGGAGTTCCACAACTCTCGTCGGTCGATTCATTCTTCGGCTCTGTGTTCGAGTCTGGTTGCGTTGACCATGAAAAAGTACGGTCACACGATACGTTGGATATTCTCACTGACCCAAGCCTTCGGAAACGACTGAAACCAAAAGTCAATGTTGATGGCGAACCACACACACCAATCCCGCTTGAAAGGATGCCAGAGTCACTACCAGGAACCAATTTACTCTACGAAATTGAGCATTCCGGAGGCACCTCGCTATTTGGCTTGAAGGGACCGGCAGAGTTTTCATGGGACAATGGACAGGAACATCCAAAGTTCGAGATCGTAGTCGAAAGAGACGCGAGGTCGGCTCACGCGGGCATGGCATTGCACTCCGCCCACCTAACTTTGTTTCGTCTGCTCGGATACTCGTATGCTTATGGAACCGGTGGTCGATATCTTGGCAACGACATTCTGGGAACGTTCTATCGCGAATGTCGCGGGAAACACAAAGAAGGATCGAGACGAGCTGACGATTTTTTGCAAGAAAATTCGGCTTGGTTTCGTCCGGTTCAGACCAATGGCCAGTCTATCGGCACTGTCTCTGACCGCGAACTTCTCGTATTCGTAGATATGAACAAGAAACCGTGGGCACTAGGCGTTGTTGTGCAGCCACGGACCGGACGGATAATGGTAATCGTGCCCACGATGGAGTCTGGAGATGCCGTTGAGACCGCATTGAAATTCCAAGAGTCCCCATTCGCCTGGCTGTCCTACCAGCACGCTCGCTTGATTCCAAACGGTTCCGCATTTGAAATCTCACCTGAGATAAAGCGAGTTCGATGGCCCACTATTGATTGACGAGCTCACGACAACCACCGCGAAGCAACCACGCAAAAGCAAAGCCAAGACTTTTGATCGAAGAGGACGAGAAATAACGTCCTGCGAGCGATCACGCGTTGGTAAGATTTTCAAGCTTTTCGACCGTCTCCGCGTCGGCCATGCGGCTTGTAAGCCGCACCGTGTAGTATTATTGCCATTGGAGACGTTCTCTCAGCGAGGTGAGCTCCGGTCGCCGACCGCTAAGCGCAAGTTTTGATGTTGCGCCAAAACGGAAGTAATCGCCTCTTGCACGACAAATCACTATTCAATGTCGCGTATTCACAATTCACTCTCCCTCCGGGAGAGTCGAGCCTTAGCGAGGAGAGGGCCAATTCAGTATCGCAGCTCAAACCCGTTTACTCTGCGCGTTTCCCTCCCCGGCTGCTACTGCGTCCGACCCTCCCGCGAGCGGGAGGGTAAATACTTGTGCAACATCAAAAAGCGCAAGCGAGCATCAACGTCTTGGGCTTCGGTAGAGCGGCGTTTTCGCCACAACCTGCGTCTTTCCGAATGAGACATTGGCTTGCGTTGGTGCTGGCGTTTGCGGAATTAGACACTTTCGCCGCTGCTCACTGTAGCGTCTACCGA